>JALYXK010000170.1 GCA_030947145.1 Actinomycetota bacterium | reverse complement strand
CGGGTGGCGAGCTAGGCGGTAGCGAACCGCCCGATGTTCTGTTCGGGACGCACCCCGCGCAGATGTTGGGACCAGATCCGGAAGTAAGCCAGCTCCTCGCGGGTGCGGAGTGGCGGATCGACCGCGTCCGCTTGCTCAGCGAATTCGGCCTCGCTGATTCCGCGCTCGACCACGTCGGTCAGCACGGACGCGGCACCACTGCCATCCCCGAACTGCGACTTCTCGCGCCACAACAGCCCCTCCGGAAGCCAGCCGGCGAACGCCCGGCGCAGCAGCTGCTTTTCGGGCACGCCCGGCGCCGCCACCTTCCAGGCCGCCGGAAGTCGCAGAGCCAGCGCGATCACCTGGCGATCCAGGAAGGGCACGCGCGCCTCCAGGCCGTGGGCCATCGTCACCCGGTCGCAGCGCTGGAGGTTGAGATTGTGCAGTCCGCGGACGGTGCGCGTCAGCTCCTCGTGGAGTTGATCGGGATCGGAGAAGTCCCGCAGGTAGGTGTAGCCGGCGAATAGCTCGTCGGCGCCCTCGCCGGTCAGGACCACCTTCACGTGACGGGAGGTCATCTTGGCCAGCAGGTAATTCGGAACCGCGCTGCGCACCAACGACGGGTCGAAGTGCTCGATCGCCCGGACCACCGGCGCTACCGCGCCCAGGGCCTCCTCCGCCGTATATAGGTGCTCGTGATGGTCGGTACCCAGGTAGGCGGCGGCTTGGCGGGCGGCGAGGATGTCAGGGCTGTCGACCAGGCCGACGGCGAAGGTCGGCAACAGCTGCCCCCGGTCTGCGCAGTGCCGAGCGGCGATGGCGGCGATCAGGGTCGAGTCCAGGCCTCCGGAGAGGAATACCCCGACCGGGACATCGCCCATCATCTGCCGGCGCACCGAAGCGACCAGCACGTCGCGGGTCTCCTCGAGATCGTCCCCAGTTGGCTCGGCGCCGGCGTCGGCCCCCGCCGCGGCCGTCGGAACCGCCTTGGCGAAGCGCCGCAATCCTCGCTGGGGCGTCCAGTGGAACCCGGGCGGGAACGCCTCCACCGCCGGCCTCCAGGCCGGATCGAACGCGGCCAGCTCCGAGGCGAAGCGCACCTCGGAGTCGCGTCGGGCCCAGTACAAGGGCTTGATGCCCACCGGATCCCGCGCGGCGACGAACGACCCGCCGTCGGCGGTCGCGGACAGCAGCGCGTACATGCCCTCGAGCTGGCCGAGCGCGTCGGGTCCCCGGCGCTCCAGCAACCGCAGAGCCACCTCGTTGTCCGAGCCGGTGGCGTAGGCGTCGTCGCCCAGCGCGCGGCGTACGTCCCGGTGGTTGTAGATCTCGCCGTTTCCCACCAGCCACCGCCCGCCATCAGCGCCGGCGAGCGGCTGGTGACCTCCCTCGACGTCGACGATCGCCAGCCGAGTGTGACCGAGCCAGCCTCCGGCGAAACGGACCTCGCCCTGGTCGTCAGGACCGCGATGCTCGAGTCGGGCCAGCATGCGCTGATCCTCGCCCGGGGCATCCGGGCCCAATCGACCGGCGATTCCGCACATCAGGCGACGTGCCTCGCCGGGCTCTCAGCGTAGGTCATGGGAAGCCGATCCCCGAGGTGAAACAGTTGATCGCGGGTCGCCCGAACGGCGGCTCGGGGGTCGATGCGGGCCAAGGCCACCCCGGGGCGGGCTCCGGTGCCGGCCAAGACCTGGCCGTTGGGGTCGACGACCTTGGCCTGACCGGGAAAGCGCAGAGCACCAAGCGAGCCATACTGATTCGACGATACCCACACCACCTGATTTTCCACCGCCCGGGCGATGTCGAGCGCGTTGAAGTGGTGGACCTGACGGTCGTTGCGTTTCATTCGCGTGGGGCGGGCTCGGCACACGGGCCAGGCGGCCAGGCAGGTGATTGTCTCGGCCCCGTCGAGGGCCAGGGCGCGGGCCGCCTCGGGAAAGCTCTTGTCGTAACAGATCAGCATGCCGAGCCTTCCCACGGGCGTGTCGAACGCCGCGAACCCTGCGCCGGCGGAGATGACTCCCGTTTCGCCGGGCGGAATGTGCACCTTGCGGTGATGCCCGAGGATCCCGTCCCCGCTCAGGCAGACGGCACTGGAGAACGGCCCGCCTGGAGCGGCTTCGGTGTAGCCGACGCAGACCACCGCCGATCCCGCCGCGTGGGACAGTCGGGCGAACGCCTCGGCGTGACGCGGCAAGGCCGGCGGCGACGCGTCCGCCGGGGCGGCCTCCCCGGCCCGGGGCTCGTAGAGGTAGCCGCCCAGCGCCGACTCGGGAAAGACGATCAGGCGCGCCCCGCGGCTGCGAGCCCACCGCACGGTGCGCTCGATCTGCGCCAACCCCGCGTCGAGATCCCGGCCGAAGGACCCCGACACGGCGGCGACCGCCGGGCGGGCTGCGGATCCAAGCCGATGACGAACCCTGGACATTGCCCGATCTTCTCGCTCGTAGCGGACTTCGGACAGGGCCACGTGGACAACGTTCGCGTCTCGGAGCTAGACAACTCGGCTGGGCTCGGACGCGCCGACCAGGATGCCGATCCCGACTGCCTCGGCGGGGCCCCGGCGCTCGCGGCGTCCCGGCAGCCACGCCGCCAGACCGCCCAGGCCGGGGACCCAGATCGCCACCGCGTGGTAAACGAGCACGGCACCGACCGCCGCGGCGGGGCGCGCGCCGTAGAGCGCCAGCGACGACGCCAACCCAGCGTCGAGGACCCCTACTCCGGCCGGCATCGGGATGAGGGTGGCCAGGTAACCGATCTCGTAGGCGAGCACGACAGCGGGGAAGCCGACCGGGTGGCCGGTCGCGGAGCACGCCGCCCACAGCGCGGCCATGTCGAAGCAGACATAGGCCGCGGCACCGAGCAGCCTCCAGTGCGCACCGCCGATCGCGGTCCAGGCCCCGTCAATGCCTTCGCCGACGGCGCGCAGCGCGCGCGGGGCCCGGTCTCCGCGGCGGCGAATCAGCGCACCGCACGCCCACATCAGCAAGAGCAGCCCGGCGCAGACGGCCGTCGGCAGCGCGGTGTGCTCGAGGTCGTGCGGCCCCGGGGCCAGCCGGCCCAGCAGCAGCAAACCGAAGGTAACCGCGGCCGCGAGGTTGACTGCGATGAACAAGGACACCAGCGTCGCGCAGCGCGTGAGCAGCTGGTGCCGGGTGAGCCCGCTCCGTCGCAGCAGCCAGCCGGTGGCTGCGGCCGAGCAGAAGTTGCCGCCTGGCAGCACCGCCCCGGCGCCCATCCCGATCCAGGCCAGCTGGCGCGCGCGGGATCCGGCCGGTTCCGGGAACAGGCGGCGGAACACGAAGACATAGCCCAGGCACGAAGCGAGTTCGAGCCCCACCGCCGCCACCACCCAGGTGAGGCGCATCTCGCCGACCTGGTCCAGCACCGCGCCCGGCGGCGCCACCAGCCACAGCAGGCCGGCGCAGACGCCGCCGATCAGCAGCGTGAACAGCAGTCGACGGCCCGGGCGCGGCGACCGGCGCTGGCCCGTCGTCTCCGCCGTTTCACAAGCACCACCGCTCATGGCGTCAGGTTCCAACGCGGCGCTTAACCCGACTCGGCTCCGAGGCGAGGAAAAGCGTAAGGGAATTCGGACGCGTCCTACGAGCATAGGCGCCGAGCGATTCGGCGTCGATCTGCGCCGGGGCGCCGATCGCGCCGGGGTGCGCCGCCATCGCCGCCCGCTGGAGCGCGCCGCTCCTACAATGACCGCAGCACGCCCCCATGGTCTAGCGGTTAGGACGCCTGCCTTTCACGCAGGAGATCGCCGGTTCGATCCCGGCTGGCTCCATCCTCAAACAGCCTGCTAATTCCTGGCCCCGCCTTCGATGCCTGAGTTCAGAGGTAAGCGCATTCATGCGCATGAGGCCGACGGAGTTCGCCATGAGCCCGCGTGTCGGCTCCATGTATGCGTTCCGGCCGAGATTTTTGTGCGCGCGAGGAGGGTTCGCGGTCGGCAGTGAGCCGATTTGGACGCTGCGCTCGCTCCTGGGCGGCAGCACAAGCGAGCAACCGGTGGGGTGCGGACAAGTCGGGACGCATGCTTTCCGCGGGAGCAGTCGTCCGGATGTTGGAACGGAGCGCTCGGCGCCGATCAAGGCTGGCACCGGCGCGTCGTCTCACGCGAAGGCGAGCGCCGGGCCTACTCGCGGCCGACGCTCCAGTTCGTGGCAAGCCCAAGCGCGGCCGCGGCGGTCGGCAGCGCCTCCTCGACTGGGGGTCCCACGGGATTGCACAAGGCAATCGCGAGCCTCGGTTCAATCGAGAGCACGAGCGGATCATCCCGCCGCACCGAGAGGCAGACCACGCGGACGCCGCCAGGCGCGCTCGCAGCGGCAGGAAGGAATTAGATCGTCCCTGCTTGCGGCGCAGCAGCGCGGCTGCCTCGCGGCCCCGCGCATCCACGTGCAGGTATCTGCCTCTGCCTATTTGCCCACGCGACGCTTCACCTCATTCGCGAGGTCTGCTCTTTTTGCGTCGCGAGGATTCAAGTTGACGGACGTGGCGGAGATCGGAGTGACGGGGGCGACCCCTCGAAAGACAAACGTCCGCGGCTTCACCGACCACTTGGCGACCGGCATTGGAAAGCTTGCAGTGCCGCCGCGGGCGTCGAGCCAGACAGTGAGCAGGTGATCCGACACATCCTCGACCAAGCTGGATAGCAGCAGATGGACGCCCGCAAGCGTCGAGGTCACTGGCTCCTCTAGAACCGTTTGCCGGAGCGTCGGGATGTCGATCATCTCCTCCATCTCGGTATGCAGTGGCTGCGCCCGAACGTAGACATCGAAGCGCTGAAACGCGGATGGGTCTGCCGTCGCGATCACAAGGTCGTCGCCTCGGCCTCGCGGCATGTTGATTGTCATCGCCCGTGCGCGATGGATAAGCGCGTTACGCATACTCAGCGCCCAGTCGTACCAATCATCAGGCTTCCGTTTCGCGTTCGCCAGAATTGTGAGCAGGCCGTCCCAGGCTTCGACCTGACTCGGAGTCTGATTCGATGGCGACGCTCTCAGCCCCGGCAACTGTTGGTCGAGATCCGAGATGTCCGCTGCCTGTATTGAGCGGGGAATCGCCAGCACGCCGATCGCGCAAGCGGCCAAGCAGTCAAGGGTTGAGCCCAGCGCCCTAAAAAAGCCGGCGATGTCCTTCTGAATGTGGATAGGGAGGAGCTGCTCCTCGGCTGTGCCGGTAATCATCGGCATTGCGATTCCGGTTGCCCCGATACATTGCGCGACGGCATCAGAATGCAGCCGCGCCTCGACGAGGTTGGCCGCCACGCTTTCCGCGCTGCTGTAGACGAGATCGGAGCACACCGCCCGCTGGCGAAGGTCGGCAATCGCCGCGAACGCGGGAAACCCCCCTTGCGCCGCAATGAGGTCGGCGTTGAGACGATCGATCAGAGGCCGGAGCTTCGCGTGATCGATGTTGAGCGCCCTGAAGCTCTCCCACCGACGGTCCTCAGCATCCTTCTGGTCGTCAACGGACATGATCCCATTATTGCCCCTTCGCAAGACGCCCGGTCGGGACCAGTAGTTGTGAGCGGGCCGACGCTCGACCGGCTGTGCTCTGGGCGAACCGGCGCATAAGACTCGCTTGCGTATTCGCGTGGGACCACCAGGCGAGGAGGCGCTCCCGACCGCCGCGGTCGCGATTGTGCTCTGCCACGAATCCACGCGTCGACGCCCGCGATCGATGGCGCACGCCTTGCGCGAGAGCGAGCGCGCCACACCCGTGCGGACCTCACGTCGGCAGACCACGCGCATGTGGCCGGGGCTGACGCTCCCTATCCGTTGATAGGAAGCGTCCCGATCTCGGCGGCCCGGATGGCGAAGCGGTCGTGCGGGACGTCGCCGCGGCGTGATAGTCGACGAGCGCCTCGTCGCCCAAGCGATCGCGCGGCATGAGGCGGCGGGAGGATCAAAGCGTTCGTCCGGACCACGGCATGAGGCGCTCGATCGGGCGTAAGCAAGCGCCCCGAGGTGCCTACTGCAGCGCCGGACGGCGGCCACCGAGCCAGGCGTCGAACAGTGGCTGCGGGCGATGCAAATCCGAGTCCCGGGCAAGGCAGGTCTGTCTGTGCGAGCAGGTTCCGAGGGACGGAGCCCCAGCATCCCAGCGACGTGACAAATGTCACAAGCCGCGCCGTTCGTTCACGGTTATGTTCGCGTTCAGTTCACTGGGCAAGAC
>JALYXK010000163.1 GCA_030947145.1 Actinomycetota bacterium | reverse complement strand
GCGGCCACCTCGGACTTGGACTTGCAGTTGAGGTTGTACTTCGGCCCGGTGAGGATCGTCTTGGAGTCGCACGTGGGGAACGGCTTGGTGTTGGCCACGCGCCCGAAACCCGCCTTTCATGTGGCTGAGTTCCCGTTACTTCCGGGGCAGTGGTGCCGATTTGAGTTCTCTCCTCCGTCTCCGCGCCCCTCCCGCGCGGCTTGCTCATGCTTACACAGTTGGCGTCCTGGTGCCCCGGTTGCCCGAGCCCCTCGGACCGGACCTCCCGGCGCGTCTGCCGCTCGCGTCAATCGCCGGTCTTGCCGACCAGCAGCGCGGCGCCAAGCGCACCGCCGAGGTCACCCAGGGCGGCGACGTGCACGTCGGGCGGCCGCTGATCGTTGAACAGGTGCGGACGCATCGCCGCCGCGATCCTCCGCACGTAGTCCTCGCCGAACCGGACCCCGAGGCCGCCGCCGATCACCACCGCTTCGACGTCGAGCAGGTTGACCGCCGAGGCGACGCCCGCGCCGAGCGCCTCCACCGCCTCGTCGATCAGCTTCGTGGTCAGCTTGTCCTCCTGTTTCAGCGCGTGCCACCAGATCGAGCTGGTCAGCCGGGTGCGTCCACGCTCCTCCATCACCTTGAAGAGCTTGGTCTTGGCGCCTTGCTTGGCCAGCTTGCGAGCCCGCGCCTCCATCGCGGCGCGTCCGGCGTAGGCCTCCATGCAGCCACGGCGTCCGCACGGGCAGCGCCGGCCGCCCTGCTTGACCACCATGTGGCCGATCTCGCCGGCCCCGCCCCGGCCGTGCCAGGGCTTGCCGTCGAGGATCAGGCCGCCGCCGACGCCAGTGCCCCAGAACACCCCGAGCACCGACTGATACGGCCGCCCGGCGCCGAGCCGGAACTCCGCCTCGGTGGCCACGGCGACGTCGTTGCCGACGAACACCTCGGTCCGCAGCTTCTTCGACAGCAGCGACCCCAGCTCGAACGTGCCCTCCCAGCCCGGGAGGTTGCGCGCGCTGGAAACCGTGCCTCTGACCGAATCGATCGAACCGGGCGAGCCGACGCCACAGCCGCTCAAGTCGGCGGGACCGATCCCGGCCGCCTTGGCCGCCTCGGTGATCGCCCCGATCAGCTCGGCGGCGACGCCGTCCGGTCCGCCCTCGGTCGGAGTGGGGCGCCGCGAGGAACCCAGCACCTTTTGCTTGGAGTCGACGACGATCGCCTCGATCTTGGTCCCGCCGAGGTCGATCCCGCCGCGGATCGCCCGGGGAATACGCGAGGCTGGCATGGTCGGATGCTGTCAGAGTACGAGAACGTTTGCCCAGTTGAGCTAGCTCCAAGACTCACGGTAGTTCGCCTGCTCCAGCGTCGGATCGTCGATCTCCACTCCCAGCGCGGCAAGCTTCAGACGTCCAACCTCGCGGTCGATTCCGTCCGGCACCGCGTGCACGCCGGCGGGCATCGTCCGGCCCCCGTCCAGCACGAGCGCCTCGACGCTCAGCGCCTGGAGGGCGAACGACACGTCCATCACGGCGGCGGGGTGTCCCTCCGCGGCGGCGAGGTTGACCACCCGGCCGCGGGCCAGGAGGTTCAGCCGGCGCCCGCCCGCGAGCACATATTGCTGCACCAGCGGCCTCACGTCGCGGGCTTCCTGGGTGGCCAGGGCGCCGAGCTCCTCGAGGTCGAGCTCGACGTCGAAGTGGCCGGCGTTGGCCAGCAGCGCGCCGTCCTTCATCCGCTCGAAGTGCTCGCCGCGGAGCACCCGACGCGACCCGGTCACGGTCACGAACACGTCTCCGCGCTCGGCCGCCTGCAGCGCGGGCATCACCTCGTAGCCCGCCATCCTCGCCTCCAGCGCCCGCAGCGGATCGACCTCACAGACGATCACCGCCGCGCCGGCGCCGCGGGCCCGCTCGGCGATGCCCAGACCCGCCCAGCCGTAACCCACCACCACTAGGGTGTGCCCGGCCAGCAGCACGTTGCTCGCCCGGACGATGCCGTCCAGGGCCGACTGCCCGGTCCCGTGCCGGTCGTTGAGCGCGCGTTCGGTGCGGGCCTCGTTGACCGCCAGCACCGGACGCAGGAGAGTGCCCTGTTCCTCGAGCCGGCGCAGCCGCACCAGCCCGGTGGTCGTCTCCTCGGTACCCCCGATCAGCGGCGCCAGCGTCTGTCCGCCGAGCTCGTGCGCGAGAACCAGCAGATCAGCCCCGTCGTCGATCGTGACCTGCGGGGCTCCGTCGATCAGCGATCGCAGGTGGGCGGCGTAGGTGTCGAGATCCTCGCCGTGGAGGGCTCGGACCTCGACCCCATCGTCGTAGACGAGCGCGGCGGCCACGTCGTCCTGCGTGGAGAGCGGATTGGCGGAGCACAGCGACGCCGTCGCCCCGCCCGCGTGCAGCGTCCTGATCAGGTTCGCCGTCTCGGCGGTCACGTGCAGGCAGGCGGCGACGCGGATCCCTTCCAGGGGCCGCGTCGTCCGCCAGCGCTCCCGCACGCGCGCCAGCACCGGCATCTGCTCGGACGCCCAGGCGATCCGGGCGCCACCGCTCGGCGCGAGGCCCAGGTCGGCGATCTCGTGGGGTGGGATCGCAGCCCGGGGCATCGGACTGCCAGCGCGATTTCGCCGAGCGGTGGCCGGGCTCTCTAGTACCGGTAGTGGTCTGACTTGTACGGGCCCTGCACCGGGATGCCGAGGTAGGCCGCCTGGGCGGGCGTGAGCTCGGTCAGCCTGACCCCGAGCGCACCGAGATGCAGCCGGGCGACCTTCTCATCGAGCTGCTTGGAGAGCGTGTAGACCTGCTTATCGTAGGTATCGACGTTCCCGTAGAGCTCGATCTGGGCCATCACCTGGTTGGTGAACGAGTTCGACATCACGAAGCTGGGGTGTCCGGTGGCGTTGCCCAGGTTGAGCAGCCGGCCCTCGGAGAGCACGATGATCGAGTGCCCGTCGGAGAAGATCCACTCATCGACCTGCGGCTTGATGTTGTTGCGCCTCACGCCCTCGATCTTGGCCAGCCCGGCGATGTCGATCTCGTTGTCGAAGTGGCCGATATTGCCGACGATCGCCTGATGCTTCATCCGCGCCATCTGCTCGGCGGTGATCACGTCCTTGTTGCCGGTCGAGGTGATGAAGATGTCCGCGCTGTCGAGCACGTCCTCGAGCGTGGCGACCTGATAGCCGTCCATCGCCGCCTGCAGCGCACAGATCGGATCGATCTCGGTCACGATCACTCGAGCGCCCTGGCCTCGCAGTGACTCCGCGCAGCCCTTGCCGACGTCGCCGTAGCCACAGACGACCGCGACCTTGCCGCCGATCAGCACGTCGGTGGCGCGGTTGATCCCGTCGATCAACGAGTGCCGGCAGCCGTACTTGTTGTCGAACTTCGACTTGGTCACCGAGTCGTTGACGTTGATCGCCGGGAACAGCAGCTGGCCCTGCTCGGCGAACTGGTAGAGCCGCAGCACACCGGTGGTGGTCTCCTCGGTCACCCCCTTGATCTGGGCGCCGATCTTGGTGAAACGCTGCGGATCCTCACCGAGCGAGCGCTGAAGCACGCCGAGCACGATCTGGAACTCCTCGGAGTCGGCGCTGGCCGGATCCGGGACCGCGCCCGCGGCCTCGAACTCGACGCCCTTGTGCACCAGCATCGTCGCGTCGCCGCCGTCGTCCAGGATCATGTTGGGCCCGATGATTCCGTCCCCGCCCACCCAGCTCAGGGCCTGCTCGGTGCACCACCAGTACTCCTCGAGCGTCTCCCCCTTCCAAGCGAACACCGGCACCCCGCTCGGGTTCTCGGGCGTCCCCTCCGGACCGACCACGATCGCGGCCGCCGCGTGGTCCTGGGTCGAGAAGATGTTGCAGGAGGCCCACCGGACCTCGGCGCCGAGCGCGACCAGCGTCTCGATCAGTACCGCCGTCTGCACCGTCATGTGGAGCGAGCCCGTTACGCGCGCGCCGGCCAGCGGCTGGCTGTCGGCCAACTCCCGTCGCGTGGCCATCAGGCCGGGCATTTCGTGCTCGGCCAAGCGGATCTCCTTGCGTCCGAACTCGGCCAGGGACAGGTCCGCCACCTTGAAATCGAGTTTCTCCGTAACTGTGCTCATTGTCTCTCCAAGTTCTCGCTCAATGGTCGTATCGTCACTGGCGTGCTCACGCCGTGGCCAGCAGTCGCTCGTGCTTGTCCTGCTCGAACCGGAGCCAGTCAGCGGCTTCGACGTGCTCCGGGCGCCTCGGCGTGGCCGCCAGCCAGGCCGTCACGGCTCCGCGCAGCTCGGCGTCCGCGGCCATCCGCGCGGCGAAGGCCACATCGGACAGACCGACTTCGAACCGGGCCAGCAACTCCTTCAGGGTTCGCAGCCGCTGCAGCTCCTCAGGGCCATAGAGCCGGTAGCCGGAGGCGGAGCGGGACGGAGCGATCAGACCCGCGCGCTC
>JALYXK010000130.1 GCA_030947145.1 Actinomycetota bacterium | reverse complement strand
GGCCCAGCGCCTGCGCGCCTTGCAGCGGCGGCAGCTGGGTGCTGGCCCGCGGGAAACGGGTGAGCGGTCGTGTCCGACCCGAGGCGGCGGTGGTCGAATGCGCGGCAAACGAGCGGCCCGGCGCCACGGCCGAGATGATCGCGGCGAAGCCGGCGGTCAGCGCGGTCGCGGCCACGATCAGCCAGCGGCGCGTCCGGCTGATCCGCGCGATCGCGGCATCGCGCTCGCGCTGTGCCTGGGATTGGCTGCGTTGATCCATTCGTCGACCTCTATCACCGATCATGCTCGGAATGTAGGGCTCAGACCATCACGCTTCAGTAAGAGCAGTATGAGAATCCGTCTAGCCGAACCGGGCTACGTCACCCGCGGAAGATCGATCGTGAAGGTCGATCCGTCGACCCGCACATGCCCTCGGTGGCGCTCGACGATGGTCTTGACGATCGACAGTCCCAGGCCCGACCCGGGACGGTCGGCGGCGTCCGGGCCTCGCCAGAAGCGCTCGAACAGCCGCTCGCGCTGCCCGGGATCGGGACCGGGACCGGCGTCGCGCACGCTCAGCAGGGCTCGGTCCTCGGCGCTGATCAGGCTCACCTGCACCTCCCCGCCCACGGGGCCGTGGACGAGCGCGTTGTCGATCAGGTTCTCGATGGCCCGGCGCAGCGCGTCCTCGTCGCCGGAGACGCGCAGGCTGGGTAGCGGACCGGCCCGCAGCCGGGCGCCGTCGTGATCGCGCACCGCATCGCCGACGAGCTCGTCCAGTTGCAGCACTCGCAGCTCTCGCGGCGTGCCCTCGCGCTCGAGCACCAGCAGGTCGTCGACCAGCTGGGCCAGCCGCAGGGCGTCGCGCTGCAGGTCGGCCAGGACGTCGTCGTCGACGCCGTGGCGCACGGCGTACTCGACGTTGCCTCGCAATGTGGTCACCGGCGTCCGCAGCTCGTGCGAGGCATCGGCCAGAAATCGCCGCTCGCTGGCCCGGGCCGACTCGAGCGAGGCGAGCATCCGGTTGAGCACGCCGGTCAGCTGGCCGATCTCGTCGGCCGCGTCCGGCTCGGGCAGCCGCCGCGCGGCGTCGGCCGTCCGCTCGATCTCGCCGGCGGCAGCGGCCAGCCGACGCAGGGGCCGTAGTCCTCGGCGGGTCAGCGCCGCCGCGCCGAAGGTGGCCAGCAGCGCCACCAGAGCGCCGCTGAGGATCAGCACGAAGCCGAGATGGTGCAGCGTGTGCGCGATGTCTGAGGTATCGGAGGCGACCAGCACCGCCCCGCCGGCGGCCGGACCGAGCGCCAGCGCGATCGGGGCCGCATACAGGCGCCAGGGGTGCCCGGCGATCTCGGTGTTCTCGAATCCGGTGCGCCCCGCCGCCCGCGCCGCCCGGGCGAGCCGGTCCTGGGGAAGCAGGCGCGCCCCCAGCGTCAACGACCGCGCGAGGATCCGACCGCGTGCGTCGATCACCTCGACCGCGATCTGGCGCCCCGAGACCGGGCTCTCCAGCGCACCGGGATCGTTCAGCACCGCGGGTGCCGAGACCGCGAGCTGAGCGACCTCCTGGGCCCGTTGCCGCAGGGCGCCGTCGAGCGAGCCGCGGAGCTGACGGCCGACCACCAGCACCGTGACCAGGCCGAACAGCGCCACTGCGGCGAGGATCGACCCGGCCGCCGCGACGACCAGCCGAGCCCGCAGCGTGCGGCGAAATGCGCTCACCGCCGGCCGCATTCGCGATTATCTGCGCCCGCCGTCGTTGTAACTAGGAGGGATGCGCCCGGCAAGCTGCCAACTTTTCGGCATTTTGGAGGTTGTCATAGGCGAAGGGGGAATAGTTTTTGCTAGATAAGTAGAGATTTTGTCTTAGACAGGGGGGTTTTTGGTAGCCCACGATTTGGCCGGGACGGCCGACGCTGTGAGGGTTCTGTTGATCGAGGACGATCCGCGGACGGCGCTGTTGATCAGCGAATTGCTGCGAAGCTCTTGGGCCACCGGGCTGGTGTTCGTCCACGCCGAGCGTCTGGGTGATGCCGCGCAGGAGCTGCTCGACCGCGGGGCCTCCGTCGTCGTCCTGGACACCTCCTCCTCCTCCTCGCCGGAGGAGCCGCTGCTCAACGTCGACCAGGTGCGGACCGCCGCCCCCGACGTGCCGATCATCGTGCTCTCCGATCACGCCGACGAGGAGATCGGCGTCCGAGCGATCCGCGCGGGCGCCCAGGACTATCTGTTCAAGAACGACCTGACCGCCGCGCGCCTGAGCCGCTCGGTGCGCTTTGCCATCGAGCGCAAGCGCTCCGAGGTGCAGCTGGCGCACCGGGCGCTGCACGACCCGCTGACCGGACTTCCCAACCGCGCCCTGTTCCTCGACCGGCTCGGCGTGGCCCTCGACCGCTCGCGGCGTACCAACGGGGCCGTCGCGGTGCTGTTCCTCGATGTCGACAACTTCAAGCAGGTCAACGATTCGCTCGGCCACGCCGCCGGCGACCAGCTGCTGGCCGTGCTCGCGGACCGGCTGCGGGCGATGTTGCGGCCCATGGACACGGTCGCCCGGTTCGGCGGCGACGAGTTCACGCTGCTGTTCGAGGATCTCGATGGCGAGCGAGAGGTGGTGCTGGTGGCCGAGCGGATCAGCCGCGCGGCCCGCGTGCCGATTCGCCTCGAGGAAAACGAGGTCACCATCACGGTGAGCATCGGGATCGCCATGGTCGACGATCCGAGCGTCCCGCCCGACACCGTGATCCGCGAGGCGGACGCCGCGATGTACCGGGCCAAGGAGCGGGGCCGTTCGCGCTACGAGCTGTTCGACGAGGCATCTAAGCTGCGGGCCACCAAGCGGCTCGAGCTCGAGTCCGAGCTGCGGCACGCCGTCGAGCATTCCGAGCTCCGCGTCCATTATCAGCCGCGCTTCGCCCTCAACGGCGAGACCCGCATGACCGGCTTCGAGGCGCTGGTTCGCTGGGAGCACCCCGAGCGCGGGCTGATCGCCCCTGGAGAATTCATCCCCCTGGCCGAGGAGACCGGGATCGTGATCCCGATCGGCGAATACGTGCTCGACAGCGCACTGCGTGAGCTGGCCGGATGGCAGATCGCCCAACCGGATCTGACCATCTCGATCAACCTCTCTCCCCGCCAACTCGAGGACACGGGTCTGGCCTCGACGCTGGCCGCCGCGCTGCGCGCCGCCGGCCTGGAGCCCGGGACGCTGTGCGTCGAGATCACCGAGAGCGCCCTGCCCCACAATCCGGAGGTGGCGATCCGGACGCTGCAGGCGCTCAAGGCGGTCGGCGTTCGCATCGCCATCGACGACTATGGGACCGGCGCCGCCTCGCTGGAGAGTCTCAAGCGGATGCCGATCGACATGCTCAAGCTGCACCAGAGCTTCGTCGGCGGACTGGGCGGCGATCCCGGCGCCGCCTCGATCGCCGGCGCGGTGATCGAGCTCGCCCATGCCCTCGGCTTGAGCGTCGTGGCCGAGGGGGTCGAGACGGATCTGCAGCTCGGCGAACTGCGATCCCTGGGCTGCGATGCGGCCCAGGGGTTCTTCCTGAGCCAGCCCGTCTCCGGCGAGCGCGCCGGCGAGATCGTCGCCGGCGACTGAGCCAGCGGCACGAAGAAGCTCAGGCGTGCAGGGCGAAGCCGGCACCGCGGACCGTCCTGATCAGCTGTGGCGGGCCGAGCTTGTGCCGCAGCCGGGTCACGTAGCGATCGACGACGTTTGACTCCGCGGCACCGTCCCAGATCTGATCCAGCGCGCGCTCGCGCGTGACCGTGCGCCCCGGGGCTCGCAGCAGCAGTTCGAGCACCGCCGCCTCGCGCCCGGTCAGCGCGATCTCCCGGCCGGCCCGCGTCGCGGTCCGCGAGTCCAGGTCCAGCGTCAGATCGGCGTAGGAGAGCAGCGGTCCGGCGTCCGCGCCGCGGCGGGTCAACGCCCGGATTCGGGCGATCAGCTCCTGCAGCGCGAACGGCTTGACCAGGTAATCGTCGGCTCCGGCCTCGAGACCGGCCACCCGGTCGGGCACCGCGTCGCGCGCGGTCAGCATCAGGATCGGGGTGGGCAGGCCCTTGCTCCGCAGGCGGCGGCAGACCGCGAGGCCGTCCATCGTCGGCAGCGCCACGTCGAGCACGATCACGTCCGGGGCCGCGCGCTCGGCCTCGACCAGCGCGGCGCCACCATCGGCGGCCAGCGTCACCGCGAAGCCCTCGGCCAGGAGCGTCCGCTCGAGCATCCGGCGCAGCGGCGGATCGTCGTCGACGACCAGCACGCGCTCGCCCGTTCCGGCGGGACTGGGCACGCGCGCCGCGGGCCCGGGATCAGCCACCGGCGACGTCGCGGCGCAGGAACACCAGAAAGGCGGCTCCGAGCGCGGGAACACCGTAGAGCGCGCAGACCCAGGCGGCGCGGATGATCGGGGCCCAGTCGATCGGCGTGCGCAGGAGCCCCTGCCAGGCGTTGAACTGGGTGCTGAGCAGGTACGGCTGCAGGCCGGTGAGGCCGGGGAGGATCCCGATCAGCTGCATCAGCAGCGAGAACATCAGCGTCCCGACGACCGCCGCCGCGCTGTTGCGGGTGATCGCGGACAGCAGCAGACCGATGCAGACGATCGCGGCGATCGGGATCAGATAGACGAGCAGGCTGGCGTAGACGAGCTCGAGCGCCTTGGGCGCGGAAACGGTGGTCCCGGACAGGCTCTGGAGCGGATTGAAGCCCGACTGGATGCTGCCCGCCACCACCGCGACGGTGCCGGTGATGAAGATCGCCGTGACCGCGTAGGTCGCGGTGGCCAGCGCCTTGCCGGCGAAGATCTGTCCGCGCTCCAGGGAGCGCGTGAAGATCGTCTTGAGCGTGCCGTTGTGATCCTCGGAGGCGATGATGTCTCCGGCCACCAGCGCGGTGATCAGCGGGAACATCCAGACGGCGCCGAACAGCAGGATCACCAGGGGAATGGCCAGCCCGCTGCGGGTGATGTAGCTGCCGAAGGGCACATCGCTCGGACCGTGGTGGCGGAAGTGGGTGGCCACCACGAACAGCAGCGGTACGATCGCCGCCGCGCCTAGCCCGATGTAGGTGCGCTTCTGGTGACGGAGCTTGAACAGCTCCCAGCGGTAGACGGTGGCCACCCCGGGCCTCATGGCGCCGCCTGCACGGCTTCGCGGTCGGCCGGCGAGGAACTCGCGCCGTCGCCCTCGGTCAGCGAGAAGAACAGGTCCTCCAAGGTCACCGTCTCGGGCGCCATCGCCCGGATCAGCGCGCCCGCCTCGATCAGCGCCTGAGAGAGCTCGGCCACGGCGGACTCATCCGCAGTGAAGCCGATCCGCTCGTTCTCGTAGCGCACGTCGAGGATCCCCGGCTGCGCCCGGCACACCGCCAGCGCCCGCTGGTCATCGGTGGTGCTCAGCTTGTAGGTCGCCCCCGCGCCGCGCTTGAGCTCGGCGATCGCCCCCTCGTAGACGATCCGGCCGCTGCGGACGATCGCCACGCGATTGCACACCTCCTCGACCTCGGTCAGCAGGTGGCTGGAGAGCAACACGGTCATCCCCTGGTCGGCCAGCCGCCGGATCAGCAGCCGCATGTCGCGCATCCCGGCCGGATCGAGCCCGGTGGCCGGCTCGTCGAGCAGCAGCAGCTTCGGATCGCGCAGCAACGCCGCCGCGATCCCCAGCCGCTGACGCATTCCGTGCGAGTAGCCGCCGACGCGGTCTCGAGCGCGGTCGGTCAGATCCACGGCCTCGAGCGCCTCGGGGATCCTCTTCTTGGCTTCGCCCCCGTCGAAGGCGGCCAGCAGCTCGAGGTTGCGCTGACCGCTCAGGTACGGGTAGAACGCCGGCGCCTCGACGAAGCCGGCGACGCCGTCGAGGGCGTCGATGCTGGCCAGCGGGTCGCGCCCGAACAACCGAACCGTGCCTTCGGTCGGGCTGATCAACCCGAGCATCATCCGCAGCGAGGTGGTCTTGCCCGCGCCGTTAGGGCCCAGGTAGCCGTAGACGTCTCCCGGGTTGACGGTCAGGTCGACCCCCGCCACCGCGGTCAGCTCGCCATAGCGCTTGACCAGGCCGCGCACCTCGATCGGCGGCGGCCCGTCAGCGTTCGGCGGTTGACTCATAGGGCCCGGGCAGCCAGATCCGCCGCCGCGGGGGGAACCGATCCGACCACGGTGTAGGCCACGCCTCCCCGGGTGAAGTGGATGACGGTTCCGAGTGCGGTGTCGAGCTCCTGCGCCGTGGATCCGTGGATCGAGACGGTCGGGAGGCTCAGGCCCTGGCGGTCTCCGCCCGAGCCCTTGCCGGCCGCGGAGCTCGCCGACCCGTTCGCGCTGGGGGTCTGCTCGATCACCGCGATGCCACCCAGTCCCTGGCCGTAGGTGACCAGGGCGGCGGGCTTACCCGCCCAGTCGAGCAGGGTCACCGACTGGCGCGGCAGGCCCACCAGCCGCTGCGGCGCCACCAGCGAGAACGGGAGGCGCTTGGCCACCGCCGCGGCACCGCGCAACTCGTGGTGGCGGCGATCCCTGGCCCCGGACTTGGCGGCGCTGCCGTGATCGCTGTTCGGGGTGGAAACCGTGACCACCTTGGCCCCGCTCGGGGGCGAGATGGCGAAGTTCGAGGCCGCGACGGCACCGTAGGTGATGTCGGTGGCCTTGAGCTCGAGCACGGGCGTGCTGTTGCCTCGCGCGTACACGGCGAAGCGCAGCGGGGTGCCCTTGGCCGCATCCCAGGCCAGCTCGCCGGCGCCCAGCAGGCCGCCGTCATGCCGGGGCGAGACGCGGACGGTGTAGGTCGGCTGCCCGGCGACGTCGGTGGGGATCGCGCTGGACAAATCGACGCGCCCGGCCAGCTTGTTCAGCTCGGACTGGATCTTCGCGATCGAGGGGATCTCCCCGGCGTCGGACTTCGGCTTGGCGCCCGGGCCGTGGTTGGCGGGCAGCTTGCCCTCGTAGACGGTGTTCGAGCCCGGCTCGGAGACCCAGAACGAACCCTGGTTGACCACCACCTGGGCGTCGCCGTTATCGGACTGGAGCTCGAGCCGGAGGCGATCGCCGGAGAGCCACAGCCGCCCGGTGGCGCCACTGAGGATCGGGTCGTGCCCCTGCAGGTTGGAGGCGTCGATCAGGTGGTTGGTGAAGCTGATCCGGGCGCTGATCCCGGCCACCTTGGGGGCGGTCAGCGCGTCATGGATCGCCTGCGCCAGCCGTTTGGGCTGGGGAACTGGTCCGCTGCCGGAGGCGGCGACCGCGATCGCGGTGCCGGCCACGGCGGCCACCAGGAGGCCGGCGACGCTGGCCAGCAGCCGGCGGGTTGAGACAGTGCGCAGGTACTTCATCGACATCCACCTTTCTCGGATGAACTCAAGTTAGGCGATGAGCTTGAAATTACTCTGACAGACGCCAGGGGCCGGTGAGCTGACTCTTACCCGCCGGAGTCGTGGATCTCCCGCAACCGGCGCTTGAGCACCTTGCCCGTCGGGTTGCGGGGGAGC
>JALYXK010000126.1 GCA_030947145.1 Actinomycetota bacterium | reverse complement strand
CGTCCGCTCCGACTCGTGGGAACCTGGCTGTATCTGGACCGCTACTGGGGCATCGAGCGCCAGATCGCCGCCGACCTGCAGGCGATCAGCCGGCGTCGCCCCGGATTCGTCCGCGACGACCTCCTGGCCGAGGGGCTGACGCGGCTGTTCCCGGGACAGCCGGGCAGCCGCCAGTCCCTGGCCGCGGCGTCGGCGGTGCTCCAGCGGCTCGCGGTGATCGCCGGTGGCCCGGGGACCGGCAAGACCACCACGGTCGCTCGGATCGTCGCGTTGCTCGGCGAGCAGGCGGTCGCGGCGGGGGTACGGATGCCGCTGGTCGCGCTGGCCGCCCCCACCGGCAAGGCGGCCGCCCGGCTCCAGGAATCCGTTCACCAGGAGGCCGGCGAGCTCGCCGTGGCCACGCCGATCCGCGAGCTCCTGCTCGGGCTCCAGGCCTCGACGCTGCACCGCCTGCTCGGCTGGCGCCCGGGCAGCTACAGCCGCTTCCGTCACGATCGCAACCAGCGCCTGCCCCACGACGTGGTGATCGTCGATGAGACCTCGATGGTCTCCCTCTCGCTGATGGCCCGCCTGCTCGAGGCAGTCCGACCTGAGGCCCGGCTGGTACTCGTGGGCGATCCCGGCCAGCTCACCTCGATCGAAGCCGGAGCGGTGCTCGGGGATATCGTCGGGCCGGCCGCCGACCGGCTACTGATCCGCGCGGCATCGCGCTCGCGCCTGGCCGAGGCCACCGGGCAGCCCGTGTCCGGCGATGATCCCCCGGCCGGGGTGAGCATCGGCGACGGTATCGTCGTGCTCGACACTCCGCACCGCTTCGGCGCGGGAATCGGTCGGCTGGCGGCGGCGATCCGTTGCGGCGACGAGGAGGCGGTGCTCGAGCTGCTGTCCGCGCCACCCGAAGATGTGGCCTGGGTGCCGGTCGACGCCGCCGAGGCGGACGCCGAGGCAGCACTGGCGCCGGTGCGAGCCGTCGCGCTGGCCACCGCCCGGACGGTCGTGCAGGCCGCCCGCGAGGGCCGGGCGGCGGAGGCGATCGCCGCGCTGCGGACGTTCCGGATCCTCTGCGCGCACCGGCGCGGCCCCCAGGGCGTGGCCAGTTGGACGCTGGGCACCGAAGGCTGGCTCGAGGCCTCGGTCGAGGGCTTCTCAGCCCAGGACCGCTGGTACGTCGGCCGCCCGCTGCTGGTCACCGAGAACGATTACGAGCTCGGGCTCCACAACGGCGATACGGGCGTGATTGTGCAGAGCGGCCCCGATCGCGTGAGCGCGGGGTTCGAGCGCGGCAGTGCCACGGTCGAGTACAGCCCGGCCCGGCTGAGCGCCATCGAGACCGTCTACGCGATGACGATTCACAAGAGTCAGGGCTCCCAGTTCGACACCGCCGCGGTCCTGCTTCCGGCGCCGGACTCCCGGATCCTGACCCGCGAGCTCATCTACACCGCCGTGACCCGGGCCCGGAGCCAGGTGATCGTGGTAGGCACCGAGGAGATGATCCGCACCGGAGTGCGGCGCCCCGTGGCCCGGGCTTCGGGGCTGCTCCGGCGCCTCTGGAACTAAGAACCGTCGGCGTTCTCCAGCGCGAGAACCCGGGCTCGCCGCACGCCACGCCCAGACAGGACGGACGAGCGGCGAGCTGGTACTCCGGGTTACAGCAAGTCCTGCTTACGCCGAGCCGTTGACCCGGCCGGCGAAGTCCTGGACGTCGGTCTTCAGCTCCTCGAGCTGGTGCTCGAAGTCGCGGCGGACGCTCTTGACGTCGCGCTCGGCGCGTCGGCGAGTCCGGCGTAGCGCCCGCTCGCCGCGGGTCTCCAGGCGGTTCAGCGACCGCGTCAGCTTCCGGCGATCGGAGTACAGGCGAGCGGTCTCGACGACCGTGTCGCGGGCCTCGAGCGCCACGCCGACCTGGATCAGCAGAAGCCGCTCGGCCTGACGGGCGGTCGCTTCGGCGCGCGCCGTCGCGGCCTCCAGCGACCGAGCCACCACGTTGGATCCCTGCCTCGCCGTCGACGTCGCATTGCGGGCGGTCGCCTTGGCGCCATGGGCCGTCACCTTCGCCGATCCGCGGGCGGTGGCCTTCGCCGAGCCGCGGGTCCGGGTGGCGGAGCCCTTAGCGGCCGAAGCGCTGCGCGACGCGGCGTTGCGCTTGCGGGTCGCGGCGGCCTTCTGGGCGGCAGCCTGTCGTTGCGTTCGAGTCTGTTCGGCCATTCAGTTAACAACCTTCCTAAGTTCCTAAATCGCGTTCCGGTCACAACAACCGGCCTATGCAATTGGTACCCCAGACGGGGCAAAAGGGAACACTTGTTCGTGTGAGGTGGCTCACACTGAAGTGGTTCCGCGGGCCCCCTGGTTATTCTCTGCCAACCCGCAGGGTCGCCCCGGAGGAGGGGGAGCAAGTGAAGAAGTTGGGCCTGCTGCTTGCCGTTTCCGCGATGCTGATCGCCACGTCGCCGGCATTCGCCTCCTCGCCGCCGGCCGGCAACGCCTGCAAGGCCACCAAGGCACAGCGTCAGATCGGCTTACGCGTGCACAAGCTGTCCTGTACGTCCGCCTACAGGTCGCTGACCACCGGCGCTGCGCGCGCCTACAGGTGCCGGCCCGTCGGCCAGACCAGGATGATTCCGTACACGATCAAGTGCGTCGGCCGCCGGCACAAGTCGACCTACTACGCCTACCTGTTCTACGGCGGCTGACGGGCTGGTGCTGTCCGACGAGCGACGCCGGGCTGGCGGCGCACCTCGGTCTCGGCACGCCGCTGTGGGTGCTCTGATCGCCGGTATCAGCCGGGGATCGAAGCCAAGTCGCTGATGTCGACGCGATTGCGGCCGAGTTCCTTGGCCCGATAGAGCGCGGCATCGGCTCGCTTGAGCACAGCCTCGAAGTTCCCGGCGTCGGATTGCTCGAGCCTCGCGACGCCGCCGCTGACCGTCACCACCGCCCCGGCACCGCACGCCGGATGGGGGATCCCCAGCGACAAGACAGCTTCCCGGATTCGCTCGGCGACCGTGGCGGCGGTCTCCAGGCTTTGCGCGGGCAGCACGACCACAAACTCTTCGCCGCCGTATCGGTAAACCGCGTCGCCGCTGCGCCCGCCGCTGCCCAGCGCGTCGGCGACCGCGCACAGGACACGGTCCCCGGCCAGGTGCCCCTGGGTGTCGTTGAAGTTCTTGAATTTGTCGACGTCGTAGAGCGCGATGCAGTAGTCGTGTC
>JALYXK010000106.1 GCA_030947145.1 Actinomycetota bacterium | reverse complement strand
GTGATGGAGGAGGTCTCCGACTTCGCGCGGGCCGGCGGACTGGTGCTGGGGATCTGCAATGGGTTTCAGGTGCTGTGCGAAGCGGGGCTGCTGCCCGGCGCGCTCCTGCCCAACACGTCGCTGCGCTTCATCTTCCGCCAGGTGCAGCTTGACGTGGTCAACGCCGACACCGCATTCACCGGCGCGTGCCGCGAGGAGCCATCCCGGTCGCTGTCGATCCCGGTCAAGCACACCACCGGGCGCTTCTACGCTCCCGAGGCCGAGCTCGATCGACTCGAGTCATCCGGTCGCGTGCTGCTGCGCTACGCCGACGGCCACAACCCCAACGGCTCGCTGCGGAACATCGCCGGGGTCTGCAACGACGCCGGGAACGTGTTCGGCCTGATGCCCCACCCCGAGCACGCCGTCGACCCGCTGATCGGCTCGACCGACGGCCTGGCGATCTTCGAGTCGATGGCGAGGACTGCGTCCTCGCGGGCGACTTCGGCTGGCGCCGAGCTCGGGGGACATGCGGGTGCCGGCGTCCCCGCCTAGCGCCAAGCACCGCGATCTCGGCCTGACCGACTCCGAGTACGAGCTGATCCTCGATCGGCTGCAGCGCGAGCCGAACGACGTCGAGCTGGCGATGCTGTCGCTGATGTGGTCGGAGCATTGCGCCTACAAGCACTCCAAGAAGCTGCTGCGCAAGCTGCCCACCGAGGGCGAGCACGTGCTGGTCGGTCCCGGCGAGAACGCCGGGGCGGTCGACGTGGGGGGCGGGCTGGCGGTGGCCTTCAAGGTCGAGTCGCACAACCACCCCAGCGCGGTCGAGCCGTTCCAGGGCGCCGCCACTGGAGTGGGGGGAATCCTCCGTGACGTGTTTGCGGTCGGGGCCAGGCCGATCGCGGTGCTCGACAGCCTGCGCTTCGGCGAGCCGGCGACCTCGGAGCGCTCGCGCTACCTGCTGGAGCGGGCCGTGGCCGGGATCGGCCACTACGGCAACTCGATCGGGGTGCCCACCGTGGGCGGCGAGATCTACTTCGAGCAAAGCTACGAGCAGAACTGCCTGATCAACGCGATGTGCGTCGGGCTGGCCCCCGCCGAGCGGCTGATCCGCAGCGCCGCGGCCGGGCCCGGTAACGTGCTGCTGCTGTTCGGCGCGCTGACCGGCCGCGACGGGATCGGCGGCGCGTCGGTGCTGGCCAGCGCCGAGCTCGGCGAGGCCGACGAGGCCAAGCGGCCGTCGGTCCAGATCGGCGACCCGTTCGCGGAGAAGAAGCTGCTCGAGTGCTGCCTGGAGCTGCTCGACCGGGGCCTGCTCGTCTCCCTCCAGGATCTCGGCGCCGCCGGCCTGACCTCCTCGGCGGCGGAGATGGCCAGCAAGGGCGAGGTGGGAATCGACATCGACGTCAGCTGCGTGCCCGTACGCGAGCGGGGCATGGAGCCGTTCGAGATCATGGTCTCCGAGTCGCAGGAACGGATGCTCTGCGTGGTGGCACCCGAGCGCGTCGGCGAGGTGATCGGGGTGTGCGAGAAGTGGGAGACGCTGGCCACGCCGATCGGCCAGATCACCGACCACCCGAGCTTCCGCATCCTCCGCCGGGGGATCGTGGTGGGCGAGTTGCCGGTCTCGATCCTGGTCGACGACTGCCCGCTCTACGACCTCGAGCCGTCGCGGGACGAATTCAGTTACCCGGCTCCCCCGCCGACGCTGAGCGGCGAGGAGTCGGCCGCCGAGACGCTGCTGGCCTTGCTGCGCAGCGCCAACATCGCCTCGCGGCGGCCCGTGTTCGAGCAGTACGACCCAGTCGTGCAGTCGCGGACGGTCCGCCGTCCGGAGGAGGCCGACGCCGCCGTGCTGGCCCTTCCGAACGGCTCGGCGATCGCGATCTCAATCGACGGCAACGGGCGACGGGTGGCCTGTGACCCCCGCGCCGGGGCGATCGAGGCGGTATACGAGTGCGCGGCCAACCTGGCCTGCGTCGGGGCGGCCCCGCTGGGGATGACCAACTGCCTGAACTTCGGCAACCCCGAGAAGCCGCACGTGGCCTGGCAGCTGACCGAGGCGGTGGAGGGACTCGCGGCCGCCTGCGAGGCGCTCGGCGTGCCCGTGGTCGGCGGCAACGTCTCGCTCTACAACGAGGCGCCGGCCGGCCCGATCTTCCCGACCCCGGTGATCGGGATGGTCGGGTTGCTCCCCGATGCGGCCCGGGCGGGGCGGCTCGGTTTCCTGCGCGAGGGCGACGCGATCGCCCTGGCCGGCGCGTTCGAGCCCTCGCCGGTCGGCTCGGAGCTGGCCAAGCTGCGGGGCGAGGCCCCGGCCGGGGAGCTCCCGTTCAAGGAGGCGCAAGCTGTCCGTGATGCGCAGGAAATGGTTCGGCTTGGGGTGCGGTCCGGGGCGCTCCATAATGCCCATGACATCGCCGAGGGCGGTATCGCGGTAGCCCTGGCCGAGTGCTGCATCGCCGGCGGGATCGGCGCTCGCGTGGCGCTGGAGGGCGACTCTGAGCAGTTGTTCGCCGAGTCGCCCGGATCCGGGTTCATCGTCTCCGGCGAGGAGTCGGCCCTGGCCGGGATGAGGATCATCGGGCGGGTCGGCGGCGACGTGCTGGAGATCGGGGGACAACTGAAGCTCCCAGTTTCCGAACTTCGAGATGTCCGCGAGCGCGGACTCTCGGAGGTCATGTAGGCGTCCGCTGCTAGCCTTGAACGGGCGGTCCCAGAATGGCTGATCCCAACGACCATCGAGACGGACCACGCGACGAGTGTGGCGTCTTCGGGATCTACGCCCCCAACCGGGACGTAGCCCGGCTCGCCTATTTCGCGCTGTTCGCCCTGCAGCATCGCGGCCAGGAATCCGCCGGCATCGCCACGGCGCCGCGCGGCGGGAGCATCATGGCGATCCGCGACCAGGGCCTGGTGGCGCAGGTGTTCAACGACCACATGCTGCGCTCGCTGGTCGGCGACATGGCGATCGGCCACGTCCGCTACTCGACCACCGGGTCCTCGGAGTGGGAGAACGCCCAGCCGATCGTTCGCGATGATCGCCGGACCCTCGCGCTGGCCCACAACGGCAACCTGATCAACGCGGTGCAGCTGCACACCGAGTTGCGCGGCAACGACGTCCCGTTCCGCTCCACCTCAGACTCCGAGATCATCGCCGCGCTGCTGGCCACCCATCCGGCCGCCAAGATCGAGGACGCCGTGGTCGACGTGCTGCCCCGGCTGAAGGGCGCGTTCTCGACCGTGGTGATGACCGACGAGGCCGTGGTCGCGTTTCGCGATCCGCATGGGGTCCGGCCGCTTGTGCTCGGGGTGATCGAGGATGGCGGCGACGCGCCGCCCGTCTACTGCGTGGCCAGCGAGTCGTGCGCGTTCGACCTGATCGGCGCCCGCCACCTGCGCGACGTCGAGCCCGGCGAGGTGATCACGCTGACCGAGGGCGGGATGCACTCTCAGATCGTCGCCCCCGCGCAGCGGCGCGCGTTCTGCATCTTTGAGTACATCTACTTCGCCCGGCCGGATTCGCGCATGGCCGGCACGGTGCTCCAGGTCGCCCGGGCCAAGATGGGGGAGATCCTCTGGCACGAGGCGCCGGTCGACGCCGACGTGGTGATTCCGGTGCCGGACTCCGGCAACGCCGCGGCCCGCGGCCTGGCCCGCGCGGCCGGACTGCCGCAGGATGACGGCTTCATCAAGAACCGTTACGTCGCCCGCACGTTCATCCAGCCCGGCCAGGAGCTCCGCCGCCTCGGCCTGCGGCTGAAGTTCAATCCGCTGCCCGAGGTCGTCGCCGGCCAGCGGCTGATCGTCGTGGACGACTCGATCGTCCGCGGCAACACCACCCGGCAGATCGTGCAGATGCTGCGCGCGGCGGGCGCAGCCGAGGTGCATCTGCGCATCTCGGCGCCGCCGATCAAACACCCCTGCCACTATGGGATCGACATGTCCACGCGCGAGGAAATGATCGCCCACGGCCGTACGGTCGCGGAGGTGGCCGCCGAGCTCGGGGCCGATTCGCTGCACTATCTGTCTCTCGGCGGCGTCTACCAGGCGGTGGGCGGCTTGCGCTCGGAGCACTGCGATGCCTGCTTCAGCGGCCAGTACCCGCTCGCGGGAACCGAGACCGCCAACGGTAAGCACGCCTTCGAGTTGCCGCTCGTCCGGGCTTGAACCACGCTCCCCACTCAGGTCGCCCGTGTCGCTTCGCGCGACCGGAGGCCAGCGGGCGCGGCCAGCTGATCCGCTCAGCGGCTGGCGCGGGCATAGCTGATCGCGAATGCCAGGAAGCCGCGAATGCCAGGAAGACGACTGCCCCAGGCCCCAACGGCATTTGAGCCTCCAGTTTCGGTCCAGAAATGGTGCCCCGCGCGAGCCCCGGGGCCCGCTGGGTCGCCGGGGTCCTTTCCGGCCGAACCCCACGATAAGCCCGCCTGGGGACGGGTCCCTGTGAAAACAGTCACATACGGTGTAAGCGGCCCGTATCGGGTTTGCCACAAGGCGTGACCAGGCGTGGCCAGTGGGGTCTCGACAGCCGAAGGCGCCGCTATCGTCGCTCGCCCATGGACCCTCGTGACGCGCTCGCCCGGCTGTTCGGCTTCGAGGACTTCCGCCCCGGCCAGGAGCAGGCCGTCGCCGCCGGGCTGGCCGACCGAGACGCTCTGGTGGTGATGCCGACGGGATCGGGCAAATCGCTGTGTTACCAGCTGCCCGCGCTGATCCGCGAGGACCTGACGCTGGTCGTCTCGCCGCTGGTCTCGCTGATGCAGGACCAGGTTCAGGCGCTCGACCGGATCGCTCCGGGGAAGGTCGAGCTGATCAACGCCCAGCGCGCCGGTGCCCGCAACGCCGAGGCGGTTCAGCGCGCGGTCAGCGGCGAGGTCCGGGTCCTCTACGTCTCGCCCGAGCGGTTCGCCACCCGCGGGTTCCTGCCCGCCGTGTCCCGCGCCCGGATGGGCCTGTTCGTGGTCGACGAGGCGCACTGCGTCTCGCAATGGGGTCACGACTTCCGGCCCGACTACTTCGCGCTGGCCGCCGCTGCTCGCAGCCTGCAGGCACGGGCCACGATCGCGCTGACCGCGACCGCCACCCCGACGGTGGCGCTGGACATCGCCCGGCGGCTCGAGCTGCGCGATCCGGTCCATGTCCGCACCGGCTTCGACCGGACGAACCTGAGTTTCGCGGTGGTGCCATGCGCGACCGCCGCCGATCGCCGCCGCCGGCTGATCGCGGCGCTGTCGGAGCCTGGGGCACTCCCGGCGATCGTCTACGCCGGGACCCGGGGCAACTGCGAGGAGCTGGCCCACGCCCTGGGCCCGGCCCTGGGCGAGGAGGTCCTGGCCTATCACGCCGGTCTCGATCGCGGGCTGCGCCACGACCGCCAGGAGCGATTCATGAGCGGCCAGGCGCGAGTGATCGTGGCCACCAACGCGTTCGGAATGGGAATCGACAAGGCCGACGTACGCACCGTCGCCCACGCGTCGGTGCCAGGGTCGCTCGAGGCCTATTACCAGGAGGCCGGCCGGGCCGGTCGCGACGGCCGCCCGGCCCGGGCCCTGCTGTTCGTCGAGCAGCGCGACAAGGGGTTGCACGTCTTCTTCATTCAGCGCTCGCGACTCGAGGACGCGGCGTTCCAGCGGGTGGGTGAGCGCCTGGCCTGGGCCGGCATGGACGGGCGCTACGACCTCGCGCTGGCCGAGCTCGCCGGTCTCGCTGGCCTCTCCGCCGCGGGGGCAGACGCCGACGGCGCGCGGGCGATCATCGGCCACTTGTCCCGCGCCGGGATCGTCGCCCCCGAGCCCTCGGCCCCGGATCGCGCGGTCGGGCGCCTGGTCGGGGCGTGGGACGCTCGCGCGCTCGCGCTCTGCCGGTCATCGGCGCGGGATGCCGAGCGCGTGCGCTGGAACCAGTACCGGTCGGTGTGGGACTACGTCGAGCGGACGGGCTGCCGGCGCGAGGCGCTGCTGACCCACTTCGGTGACCGAACCCGCTCGACGCTCGATGTCCCCTGCTGTGACGT
>JALYXK010000104.1 GCA_030947145.1 Actinomycetota bacterium | reverse complement strand
TTGAGGAACTTCCGCATCACCGGCGGCTCGTCGATCCCGTCCATCACCACCAGCAGCTGGTTGAGCGCCTGTCCGCCGCCGAAGCCCATGCCGCCCATCCCGGGGATGATCCGGGCGATCTGTCCCTTGACCCCTTGGAGCACGGAGCCGTAGGGGTTGATCGCCGGATCGGCGCGCTGCGCGAACATCTGCTCGCGCCAGGCGCGGCTCTCGATGATCAAGTCTCCCGTCGGAGTGATGGAGCCGCTGGGACCGTAGAAGCAGAGGTCGTGGATCGAGGTGGGCATCGCCCCGGTCATTCCGCTCCCACCTTGCAGGGCCTGGCGCCGCATCCCGACCGCGTCGATCTCGTCGATGAATACGATGCACTGCCCGCCCCACTTGCGGGCGAGCTTGCGCGCCTTGTGGGCGAGCAGCTGGACGACCATCGCGTCCATCCCCATGAACATCTGGGCGAAGCCGGAGCCGGGGATGGTGACGAACGGACAGTTGAAGTTCGTGGCGATCGCCTTGGAGATCATCGTCTTGCCGGTGCCGGGCGCGCCGAGGAACAGCAGCCCGCGCTCGCGCTTGCCGCCCGCCTTCTCGAACTCCTCGCCCGACTGCCAGAGCGTGATCACGCGGGTGATCTCCTCCTTCGCCTCGGCCTGGCCGCGAACGTCGTCGATCTTCACGCCCCAGCTGGCGTCACCGGGCTCGTAGCTGCGGATTCCGCGCGCGGCCATGAACAGGAAGGGGCCGAACAGGATGAACACGTTGATGAACAGCAGCAGCGGAAGCTGGACGAACACCAGCGCGAGCTGGGGGAGAGTGTCGGGGGGGAAGATCTGGCGCAGCCCGTTGAACGGGTGAAAGAACCCCGCGTTGATGCCCGAGAAGGAGAACAGCAGCTGGCACAGACCCAGCAGCACGAACACGAACGCGATCAGCAGGGGCAGCCGGCGGAACTTCGTACGCCAGTACCAGTAGCGGCGCCGGGCCACCACGTCGTCCTGCTTGAGCTCCTGCTCCGCGCCCAGCAGGCTCGGCCAGGGGAGCCATTTGCGAACTATGACCTCGACCAGCCCGCGGAACACCAGCACGGCCAAAACGGTGATGATGGTCGAGGCGACGAGGCCCAGATGGTTGCTGTTGAACAGAACCAGGAAGAACGCGGGCGCGGTGAACAGCGCGACAGCTGTCGCAGCCCGGGTCAGGCGCCGCCATTCGTAGGCGAGCGCTGACGAATGATCATTGATCGGACCCCGGATTCGCGTGCTCTGCTCGGCGTAGGCCATGCGCTGAGCTTGAGGGTACATGGGGCGCGATCCGGCATGCGAAACTACCGCGGATGCCGATCCAGCTGTCCCGCCGCGTCGCCCGCTTCAACCGCCGGATCAACAACCCGATCCAGCGCCAGTACGCCTGGCTGCTGCCGCCGTGGGTGATCCTGGTCCACCGCGGGCGCAAATCGGGCCGCACCTACAGGACACCGGTCAATGCCTTCCGAAAGCACGACCGCCTGGCGGTGGTGGTTCTCTACGGCGAGCGCTCGGACTGGGTGCAGAACGTGCTGGCCGGCCAGGCCCGGGTCGTGCGCGCCGGCCGGACTCACGACCTGCTCGAGCCGAGGCTGGTCGATCCCACCGATCCCGCCGTCGTGCTTCCCCGGGCCGCGCGCCGGATCGGACGCGTCTCGGGCAAGGTGCTGGTCGGGCGTCTCGGCCCGCCGGCCCCCGGGTTCGGCCGCGGTCCTGCGGCCGGCTGACCCGCGGCCGGCTATTTACCGGTGGTGCGGTGCATCGCGGCGCGGGTGTGGCCGTCTTGCCCGCGCCCCGTGCCCGCTCCCGCGCGTGCCTCACGGCGCCCCGGGGGCGGCGTGCGGCGGATGAGACGAGTCAGGGCGGCGTCGTCCGGTCCGGCTGCGGCGCGCTCGCTCAGCGTTCTGCGGTGGACGGTGCGGAA
This sequence comes from Actinomycetota bacterium, assembly GCA_030947145.1. Lineage (GTDB taxonomy): Bacteria > Actinomycetota > Thermoleophilia > Solirubrobacterales > Solirubrobacteraceae > Palsa-465. Next base: position 2,008 of record JALYXK010000104.1, on the reverse strand, counting down.
CACCGGTCCGCGGCGCCGATCCATGACCGCGACCACGATCTTCTGAGCGCTCGGGGTATCGAAGACGATTCCGTCCCGTTCCGGGCCGTCATCGGTGACCTTCACCAGCTGGCCTGTGCGTAATGGGTCCATATCGAGAGCGTACTCGCGCGGCGGTCGGCGGCTCTAGTCGCCTTGCGAGGCTCTGGAGATCGCGGAGCGCCGACGCCCCAGCCGATCCAGCGCCTCGCCGATCGTGGCCGAATCCATGCCCTGCCGGCGCAGGGTGGCGCGCAGCGCGTCGGCGCCCATGGCCGCGTACAGCAGGTCAAGTCTCTGCCAGCTCGCTTCCGGCGAGCTGTCGGCCGACTCGCCGGGCGCGTCGAGCACCTGCGCCAATTGCGCGAGCAGGCGATCCAGACGGTCGAGCTCCTCGTTCACGCCGGGGAGGCGCTCCTACAGGTTGGTGGCCACGTACTTGGTCTCGAGGTATTCCTCGATCCCCTCGGGACCGCCTTCGCGGCCGAAACCCGATTGCTTGATTCCGCCGAACGGCGCGGCGGGGTTGGAGACGATCCCCTGGTTCAGGCCGACCATCCCGGTCTCCAACCGCTCGCACACGCGCAGGGCCCGCTTGAGATCGCTCGTGTAGACGTAGGCGACGAGTCCGAACTCGGTGTCGTTGGCGGCGGCGATCGCCTCGTCCTCGTCGGCGAAGCCGCGGATCGGAGCCACCGGGCCGAAGATCTCCTCGCGCAGCAGGCGGGCGTCGGCCGGGACGTCGGCGAGCACGGTCGGGTCGTAGAAGTAGCCCGCCCCGTCGCGCCGGTGGCCGCCCACGAGCGCCCGCGCGCCGCGGCTGACCGCATCCTCGACGAGCTCGGCGACCTTGGCCCGCTGGTCGGCGTCGATCAGCGGGCCGACCTCGACGTCCTCCTCCGTGCCCCGGCCGACCTTCATCGAGCCGAGTTTCTCCGCCAGCCTCTCGGCGAACTCCTGCGCGACCGGGGCCGCGACGTGGAAGCGGTTGGCGGCCGTGCACGCCTCGCCGATGTTGCGCATCTTGGCGATCACCGCACCGTTCACGGCATCGTCCAGATCGGCGTCCTCGAAGACGATGAACGGAGCGTTGCCGCCGAGCTCCATCGAGAGCCGCAGGAGATTGTCGGAGGCCTGCGCCATCAGGCTGCGACCGACCTCGGTCGAGCCGGTGAACGACAGCTTGCGCAGACGGGAGTCCTTGATCAGCGGGCCCATCGTCTCGCCCGAGGAGCTTGACGTGATCAGGTTGAGCACGCCGCCCGGCAGCCCCGACTCCTCCAGGATCTTGGCCAGCATCAACATCGACAGCGGCGTCAGCTGCGCGGGCTTGACCACGATCGGGCACCCGGCGGCAATCGCCGGCCCGATCTTGCGCGTGCCCATGGCCAGGGGGAAGTTCCAGGGCGTGATCAGCAGGCACGGCCCGACGGGCTGCTTCATCGTCAGCAACCGCCCCTGGCCGTTGGGCGCGACCGCGTAGCGTCCGTCGATCCGGACGGCCTGCTCGGAGAACCAGCGCAGGAACTCCGCCGCGTAGACGATCTCCGCCTTGGACTCCGCCAGGGGCTTGCCCATCTCGAGCGTCATCAGCATCGCCAGCTCGTCCTGGCGCTCGATGATCGTGTCGAAGGCCCGGCGCAGGATCTCACCCCGCTCGCGCGGGGCATGGTCCTTCCATTCGGCGGCGATCGCCACGGCGGCGTCGAGGGCGGCCTTGGCGTCATCGGCGGAGGCGTCGGCGACCTGGCACAGCGTCTCGCCGGTGGCGGGATCTTCGACCGCGAGCGTTCCCTTCGCGCCGTCGCGCCACTCGCCGCCGATGTACAGCTGCTTGGGGACCCGGTCGAGGACTTGCTGCTCCCCCGGGGCGGTGATCGTGCTCATAGGAAGCAACCTACCCAACGGCGATCACCGGCCAACCCGGATGGCGCGGCGAGTGGGGTGCTCCGCGCCGAGAGGCCCGGCGCTGGACTTCGGAGTCCAGCGC
>JALYXK010000077.1 GCA_030947145.1 Actinomycetota bacterium | reverse complement strand
TGGCGAGCAGCGGCACGCCCTCCTCGCGCGCGAGCTGCAGCGCGATCGCCAGATCCTTGCGATGCAGCTCGATCCGGAAGCCGGGGTCGTAACTGGCCTCGAGCATGCGCTCGCCGTGCACCTCGAGAATCTTGCTCTGCGCGAGCCCCCCGAGCAGCGCCTCCCGGACCCGCGCGGGATCGACTCCCGCCCTGCGCGCCAGGGTCAGCGCCTCGGCCACCGCCTGGATCGTCAGCGCCACCACGATCTGGTTGGCGGCCTTGGCCACCTGGCCAGCGCCAGGAGCGCCGATGTGAATGGTGGCCTTTCCCAGCTCGTCGAAGAGGGGCTGGGCGCGCGCGACGGCCTCCTCGGTGCCGCCCGCCATGATCGAGAGCTGTCCGTCGACCGCGGCCGGTTCGCCACCCGACACCGGGGCATCGACGGCCTCGACTCCGCGCTCGGCCAGGGCGCTGTGCAGGGCGCGCGTGGTGGCGGGGGCGATCGTCGACATGTCCACGAACAGCATCCCCTCGCGCCCGCCGGCCAGCACGCCTTCGTCGCCGTGGACGACCGCCTCGACATCGGGGGAATCGGGGAGCATCGTAACCACGATGTCCGAGCGCTCGGCCACTTCGCGGGGAGAGCCGGCCACCTCAGCTCCCTCCGCGGCAACCTCGTCGGCCGCCTCGGGGCTGCGGTTGTGGACGACGAGCGGGAAGCCCGCCCGGGCGAGTCGCGCCGCCATCGGCTTGCCCATGATGCCGAGGCCGATGAAGCCGATACGTTCCATGCCGCTCACGCTCCTGAGGTGGTCTGGGGTCGCTCGAGCCACGCGAGCGAGCCGACGGTGTCGGGTTGCGGGGAATATTCGAGGCCCACGAACCCGTCATACCCGAGCCGGTCGATCTCGTCAAACAAGAACTGGAAGTTGAGCTCCCCGGTCCCGGGCTGGTGGCGGCCCGGGTTGTCGGCCACCTGCAGATGCGCGATCCGCGGCAGCAGCGTGCGCAGGCGCGCGGTGACATCGCCCTCCATGCGCTGCACGTGGTAGATGTCGAATTGCAGACGGACGCTGGGGTCGCCGACCTCGTCCAGCAGCGCGATCACGTCATCGGTTCTCGGCAGCAGGAAGCCCTCGACATCCTTGTCGTTGACGGGCTCCACCAGCAGGGTCCGGTCCTCCCCCGCCACGCGCCCGGCGGCGTAGCGAACGTTGTCGACCAGCGTGTCCCACTGCGCATCGCGGGCCACGCCCTCGAGCCGCAAGCCCGCCAGGCAATTCAGGCGCCGGCAGTCCAGAATCGCGGCGTACTCGAGCGCGGTGTCGACGCCGGCGCGAAACTCGTCGACCCGACCGGGGTCGGCGGCGATCCCGCGATCCCCGGCCCCCCATTCCCCGGCGGGCAGATTGAATAGCACCTGCGCTAGCCCGGCCTCGTCCAGTGCGGTCCGCACCTCGTCAGCGGGGTGCTCATAGGGGAACAGGAACTCGACGTGTGTGAAGCCGGACTCGGCGGCCGCGGCGAAGCGTTCGAGGAACGGGTGCTCGGTGAACAGCATCGTCAGGTTGGCGGCAAAGCGCGGCATCGGCTACTCCCCCACCGCCGCCACAGTGGCCCCCGCATCGGTCCGTTCCCCGGCGTCGGCCGGCTCCCACTCCTTGATGGCATCCAGCGCCGTGCCCATCGCGGCGTTGGCTTCGCGCTCGATCAGGACCTCCACGAGCACCGGGCGCTGCTCCGCCTCGGCCGTCGTGGTCGCCCACGCCAGTGCCGGGGCGATCTGGTCGGGCTCTGTGATCCGGCGACCGAAAGCACCCATGCCCTCCATCACCTTGACGTGATCGATGCCGTAGGAGTCATCGAAGCCGATATCGACCCCGTGATTCATCTCGTACTTCAGCTCCGCTTGGCGGATCAGCCCGAGGTAGGCGTTGTTGAGCATCACGAGCACGAACGGCACCTTGTACTGGCAGGCCACGGCGATCTCCTCCATCAGGAACTGGAACGAGTAGTCGCCGACCACCCCGACCACGGTCTGCTCAGGGTCGGCCAGCTTCGCGCCGAGGCAGGCGGGGATCTCCCAGCCGAGCGGTCCGGCCTGGCCGCAGACCAGGTAGTGGCGGGGCTTGTAAACCTCCTGGAACTGCGCCGACCAGATCTGATAGAGCCCGATCGCCGTCACGAACACGGTGTCGGCGTCGAAGACCTCGTTGATCTCCCGGAACACGCGCTGCGGCTTGATCGGTATGTCGTCGTAGTCGGTCCGGCGCGCGAGCTGATCTCGCCGCTCGGGCACCCGCGTCGCCCACCCTGAGGCCTGGCGGCGCCCGACTCGCCGCTTAGCGGCCTCGAGCAGGGCCTCGAGCGCCTGCCGCGCGTCGGCGACGATGCCCAGGTCGGGCGAGAACACCCTGCCGAGCTGGGTGGGATCCACGTCGATATGGATGAAACGCCGTCCCTGACGGTAGACCTCCAACTCGCCGGTGTGGCGCTCGGCGAAGCGGGCGCCGACGGCGAGCACCAGATCGGACTCGAGCAGCGTGGCGTTGCCGGCGCGCGTCTGGGTTTGGATCCCGGCCAGTCCGACGTAGAGCGGATGGTCGTTCGGGATCACGCCCCAGCCCATCAAAGTCGGCAGGACCGGGATCTGCAGCAGCTCGGCGAGCTCCACCAGCACGCCGGAGGCCTCGGCCGTGATGACACCACCACCGGGCATCAGCAGCGGCCGCTGCGCGCTCAGCAGCATCTCCAGCGCCCGGTCGACCGACGCCGGGTTCGGGACTTGGCGCAGCACCGCCAGCGGAGCGTCCGCCTCGGGGTCATAGCGGATCAGCTCCTGCTGGACGTCGACGGGCAGGTCGATGTGCACCGGTCCCGGGCGCCCGGAGCGCATGATCTGAAAGGCCTCGCGGAACACCCACGGCAGCTGGGCGGCCTGGCTGACCAGGTAGCTCTTCTTGACCACCGGCCGTACGATCTCGGCGATGTCGACGGCTTGAAAGCCCTCGCGATCGAGCTGGTCGATCGGGACCTGCCCGGTGAGCGTGAGGATCGGCACCGAGTCCGCCATCGCCGTGTACAGACCCGTCACCATGTTGGTGCCCGCGGGCCCCGAGGTGCCGGCACAGACCCCGACCTTGCCGGTGGCCCGCGAGTAGCCGTCGGCCGCGTGGGTGCCCCCCTCCTCGTGGCGGACCGTGACGTGCCGGATCGAGGAGGCCTCCAGCGCCTTGTAGAAGGGCAGGATCGAAGCTCCGGGGATCCCGAACACCGTGTCGACGCCCTCGGACTCGAGCACCCGAACGACAGCGTCCATCGCGGGCATGCGGTTAGCCGACGGGGCAGGTGGCTTCACGTTGAGTCCCTCCTTCGGGAGTTCGGGGGGGCAAGCTACCAGCCCTACTTCCTTCCGTCAAGTGGTCTATGATTTCCGTGTGTCGGAAAGACGCCGAACTCCGTCGTCTCAGCCCATCGTTCAGTCGGTAGGTCGAGCCTTGGGGCTACTCGAGGCGATGGCGTCGCACGACGAGGTGGGCCTGGCCGCCCTCGGGCGCGAAGCCGGCCTGCAACCAAGCACCGTGCACCGCCTGCTCACCACGCTGATGGCCTGCGGCTATGTCATGCAGAACAAGCGCACCGGGCGCTACCAGCTGAGTCACAAGATCGTCGGGTTGGCCGGCGGCCCGGAGCTCCGCATCGCACGCCTGCGGGCCATCGCGTACCCGCACCTCGAGGCGATCCGCGACCACAGCGATGAGACCACCAACCTCGTGGTGCTCGAGCGCTTCTCCACCGTCTACGTCGACCAGGCCGAGAGCTCACGAGCAGTCCGCATGTTCACGCAGATCGGACGGCGCGTGGTCGCCCACGCCACCGGCGGGGGCAAGGCGGTATTGGCCTTTCAGTCCGACGAGGTCCGCGCTGACCTGCTCGCCGCCGCGCCCTACGCCAAACTCACCCCCCATACGATCACCGGTGCCACGGCGATGGGCCAGGAGCTGGAGCGCATCCAAGCGCGCGGATACGCGATCGACGAACAGGAGTACGAGGCGGATGTCGGCTGCGTTGGCGTACCCATCCTCGACGACGACGGACACGCCATCGCCGCGATCAGCGTCTCGGCGCCACTCGCCCGCTTCCAACGGCTGGATATGGTCAAGCTCGCGGCCTTCATGACCAGCCGCACTCGCGAGATGTCCCACGAGCTCGGCTACCGGGGCTCGAACCCTTCCCACAAATCCGCCGCCTAGAACGACCAACCGGACCCGACGAGTCGAGATGGCCACCCTGATCTATTCGGCAATCGCATCGCTCGATGGGTATGTCGAGGACGTACGGGGCAGGTTCGACTGGGCGGCGCCCGACGACGAGGTGCATGCTTTCGTGAACGACCTCGAGCGGCCGATCGGCACCTACCTCTACGGGCGCCGGATGTACGAGACGATGGTCTTCTGGGAGACCGCGGGTGCCGACGCCGATGCGTCCGCGGTCACTCGGGACTTCGCCGCGATCTGGCGGGCCGCCGAAAAGGTCGTGTACTCCCGGACCCTTCAGACGGTACCCAGCGCCAGGACGCGGATCGAGCGGGGTTTCGACCCGGAGGCGATCCGGCGGCTCAAGGCGACCTCGGAAGCGGACATTACGATCGGGGGCGCCGAGCTCGCCGGCCAGGCCATCGCCGCGGGTCTGGTCGACGAGTGCCATCTGTTCCTCGCGCCGGTCATGGTGGGCGGCGGCAAGCGCGCACTGCCGCGCGACATCCATGCGCAGCTCGAACTCCTGGGTCAGCGGCGATTCCGACATGGCGACGTTCACCTCCACTACCGCATGAGCCCCTGACCCGATCTCCGAGTTCTGCGCCGGGTATCAGGGAGCTCAGGCCAGCCAGGGAGACAGGACCGCACGATCGGCGTCGGACAGGCGATCGGACGCGTTGGCGGCCTGGTGCCACAGCGGATAGGGCAGATCCGGCCGGCTGACCGCCTCGATTTGCGCAACCTCGGCGTGCGTGAGCCTGAGGTTGACCGCGGCCAGGTTGTCGCTGAGCTGTTCCTCGGTGCGGGCGGCGATCACCAGCGTCGCGACCGTCGGGCGGGTCAGCAGCCAGGCCAGCGTGACCTGAGCCGCGGAGACCTCATGCGCAGCGCCGACCTCCACGAGCACGTCGACGATGTCGTAGAGCTTGTCCTCGTCGTAGACCGGGGGCTCGTCCCAGTCGCTGACGTGGCGCGAACCTTCCGGCCCTGGCCGCCCGCGACGGTACTTGCCGCTCAGGAGGCCGCCGGCGAGCGGGCTCCACACCATCGTCCCTACGCCCTGATCGACACCGGCCGGCAGCAGCTCGAACTCGGCCTCGCGGGCCTGCGGGGTGTAATGGATCTGATGGGAGACGAAACGCTGGTACCCGACGCGGTCGGCCACCGACAGGGTCTTCATCAACTGCCAGCCGGTGAAGTTGGACGCCCCGATATAGCGGACCTTGCCGTCATGGACCAGGGTGTCCAGCGCATCCAGGTACTCCTCGGGCGGGGTCTCGCCGTCCCATTCGTGGAGCTGGAGCAGATCGATGTGATCCGCGCGCAGCCGCCTCAAGGACGCCTCGCACGAGGCGATCACATGATGGCGGGAGAGCCCGGCATCGTTCGGGCCCTCGCCCATCGGAAAGCGCACCTTCGTGGCCACCATCAACCGGTCCCGGCGTCCTTCCAGCGCTTCGCCGACGATCTCCTCCGATAGGCCGTGCGAGTACATGTTCGCCGTGTCGATCAGGTTGACACCGGCATCCAGGCAGAGGTCGAGCTGGCGCCTGAGGTCGTCGGCGCCGAGCTCGCCCACCGATTTGAAGACGCCCTGCCCCCCGAAGCCCATCGTGCCGAGCGTAAGCGCGGAAACCCGCAGTCCGCTATTTCCCAGGGTTCGATAGATCATGCCTCGATCCTTACCCCAAAGCGGGATCTCGACACGGGCGGCCGGCTGGCGGCCCGAGTTGATCTTGATCCCGAGCTACTTCCTGCACCTCGACGAACCGCCCGCGGGTATCCGAGTGGGCATGCGCCTACAGCAAGAGATGATCACCGCGCTCATGAATTCGCCGCAATGGCAGAAATCCGCCTACATCCTCACCTACGATGAGTCCGGTGGCTTCTTCGACCACGTCCCGCCGCCCCAGGTCGATGCCTACGGCCTGGGCATCCGAGTTCCCACCTGGGTCGTCTCCCCCTGGGCCAAGCCCGGGCACGATTGGCGACATGACCGAGTGTTTCCGCTTCTGACCCGCCTGCCGGTCCGAGGAAAGCTCGCGATCGTCCTCACCGCCACTGGGCTAGCTGCGCTCGGACTGTGGGCAATCGCGGGTCACGGTCACGGTGTGCATGCCGTCAAGGCCCGGGTCGCGAGGATCGCCACTTCGGCCACTACCTCCGCCCTGAAGCCGACGCGCGCCGCCCCCCTGCGTCCCGTCCACCGCGCGTCCGCACCGACCCCGAGAATCCACCGGCCGGCTCGCCGCTCCTACTCGGTCGCAGAGCGCACCGCTCGCCTCGTCGATCGGTCACGAACGGTCAGCACCGCCAGCGGCCGGGTCCCGCGGGTCCTTGAGACGATCGTCAGGTACCCGATCGCCAGGCGTGCCGGCGAGCCCGCCCGCGGGTTCCCACTGATCGTGTTCGGTCACGGTTTCGCCGTGTCACCGGCGCCGTACTCGATCCTGCTCGACGCCTGGGCCAAGGCGGGATACGTGGTCGCGGCCCCGGTGTTCCCGCTCGAGAACGCGAACGCCCCGGGAGGCCCGAACGAGAAGGATCTCGTCAATCAGCCCAGAGATATGAGCTTCGTGATCTCATCTCTGCTCTCCGCTTCGGAGCGGGGCGCCGGCCCGCTCGCGGGCATGATCGACCCAGCTCGGATCGCGGTTGCCGGCCAGTCGGACGGCGGCGACACTGCGCTGGCCGCGGCCTACGATCCGACGGTGCGCGATCCCCGGATTCGGGCGGCGGTAATCCTGTCCGGGGCCGAGGATCCGTTCGCCGCCGCATTTCGGATGCCGCAGTCCGGTCCTGCGCTCCTGGCCGTCCAGGGAACCGCGGACACGATCAACCCGCCGGACTCGACGTACTCCTTCTATCGCGCGGCCGGCCCCCCGAAGTTCCTGCTGAAGCTCGTCGGGGCGGGCCACCAGCCGCCGTATACGGAGCCCGGCCCGCAGCTCGCCGCCGTCGAGCGAACCACCACCGCGTTTCTCGACTACGTCGGTAAAGGCGAGCGCAAACCGCTGCGCGAGCTGCTGGCCGGGGGCGGCGCCGGCGGCGGATCGGTGCTGAGCGCGGGGTGAGCGCCGGTCAGGCTCCCTGCGCGGCGATGATCTGCTGGTAGCCGGGCGTCAGCCGGTTACGCTCAGCTCCTCGAGCAGCGGAGCCCCTGACCCGCCCGGGGAAGTGATCCGGAGTCGCACGTATCTGGCTCGTCGCGGCGGGAAGGCCAGGGTGTCGGTCGTCCCGGCCCGCCCCGCAATCCTGGCCACCGTGCGCCAGTGCCGACCGTCGGCGGAGACCGACAGCGAATAGCGGCCCGGCCGCCTGATCTTCACCGGAGCCGGCGGCGGTTTGACGTTCGGCTTGGGGGCGGCCGGCCACTGCCGCCCCCAGGTCACCACCACCTTGCCCACGACCCGCGGTCCGCGAACGGGGGCGGTCAGCGTCGCGGGCAGCGAGACGGGCGCCCAGTCGGTGGCCCGACTGCCGTCGACGGCCGCCAGCGCCGGGGCGCCCGGCTGCGAACTCGAGGCCGAGGCGGAACCGCAGCGCACCAGGTCGCCGGTCCGCGCTAAATCGGGACGGGCAGTCGCGAGCGTGAGCGGTCGATTGGTCCGCACCAGGCGCCGTCCGGCCGGAGTGCTGATCGGCAACGGCGCGCCGCTGTCTAGGGCGATGGTCGTTGGACCACGTCGGATCGTGATCGTGAAGCGTCTTCCGTGCCAGGCGAGGTCGTGGAGGACGACCCCAGAGAGCCGCCCGGCGAGGCTCGGGGCCAGCTTTAGCGACTGAGCTCCGAACCGCATGCCCGAGTAGCCGTAGAGGAACTCCTGCAGGAAGCCGCCGATCCCCGTGGTGAACGTGAATGCCCCACCCGTGCTGGTCTCGGAGAATTGGTTGAACACGTCACGGATGAACGGTTGATAGCTCCGCTCGGTGTAGACGAAGCTCGAGCATCCCGGGACGCCGAGCGCGGAACTGTCGATCGAGTTGACCGCGTCGCTCATCGACGGGCCCATCGGATCGGTGCGCGGGACGTAATAGTCCAGATCGCTGCGAGCAATCCGAGCCGACATCGGATACGCCCAGGGGTACTGCAACAGCGTTACGTCGGCTTGCTTGACGAGTTGGCCACGGTAGATCGAGAACTCGGGGTGGGTCGCCTGCCCGGCGTCAACCGGGACGACCAGCCCGGCCGCGACGCGCGACCAGGCGACGGGAGGATGGTGCCCGAGAACCTGCGCCGCCCTGACGGCATCCTCGAGCGTCGTCTTGGCGCCGACGGTGGTGAACGCCTCGTCGTTGACGTTCGGGTTCTCTTCATCCGGTCCGGTGACATGGTCGATGTGGTAGCGGCCATCGGTTCCCTTCCGCGCCCGGGCCGCCCAGAATCTGGCCGCGGCGGAGAGCACCGGCCAGCCGCGCTGCGCTAGCCAGCGGCGATCGCCACTGGCTAGGTAGTACTGCCACTGGGCGAACGCGATGTCGGCGGTGATGTGCTGCTCGTAGAGCCCTTCGCTGTTGACCGAAGCCGGGGGCGGGATCTGCTCGGTGCCATCGAGCGCGCTCTCCCAGGGGAACCGGGCGCCGCGGTGGCCGGTGGCGACCGCGTGCCGGCGGGCGGCGGCCAGTCGCTGGTAGCGGTAGGCCTCCATCGCGGCGGCCAGGTCGGGGTGCTGGGCCAGCAGGGAGGGATACATCCAGGTTTCGGCGTCCCAGAAGATGTGGCCGTCGTAGCCGTTGGAGGAGAGACCCGCGGGTGAAACGCTCCAATCGGTGTCGGCGCGTGCTGGACCAGAGGTAGAACTCGCTGGCGTTTACGTCGGAGGCCAGCGTCGGGTTGCCCAGCACGTCGATCCGGCCGCCCCAGAGCTGTGCCCAGGCCGCGTCATTGGCGCTCAACAACGCGGCGAAGCCGGCCGTGGCGGCCTGGCTGGCGTGCGTCTGGGCGGCCGCCAGGGTGTCGGTCGCGTCCTGCGAGTCGTCGACGCCGACGTACTTGGTGAACGTGTACGTCTGGCCGGCGGTCACGGGGAACGACAGTCGTTGGCCGACGCTCTGGTCACTGCCCTGATCGATCGCGGTGATCGAGCCGGTCACGTTGGCGCTGGTGGCCAGCTGGCTGGCCAGGGTGGCCTCGATACCCGTGCCCTGCGCCCGGACCGTGACCCAGTCCTGCCGCGTGGCCGAGTTGTAGCCCTTCCCGACCTGAGCGGTCAGTTCGGCGGCGCGCCGGCCACGTTTCCCGGGCAGCGCGCTGAGCGCTCCGAGCGAGCCATCGACCTCGTCGGTGACCGTGGCCGAGCCCGTCCACTCCGGGGTTAGCCGCAGTTGCACGAGGCCCACGTACTTGAGCGCGCGGTCGGTCAGCACCTGGAAGTCGAGCTTCGTCACGTGGCCGTCGGGCGCGTGCCAGGTAGCGGAGGTTTCGATGATCCCGGTGTGCAGGTCGATCGACTGGCGCCACCCGGTGCTCCGGCCGGTGAGCAGCGAGAATGCCGCCCCGCCGTCGGAAAACGCGAGCGTCGACCAGGTGGGGAGGTTGGCCCGCTGCTGCACGGCGTCAGAGGGCTTCAGGGGCTTGGTCGGCTTGGCATAGAACCCGGCCAGCTCGGACTGCGCCGGCACGGAGCCGCCAGCGAACCCCTGACCGGTCGCGGGAACTCGGACACCGAGCTGACCGTTCCCGGTGAACGTGGGGGCATACCCCTTGCCGGAGCGGGTCGTGGTGAGCACGTACCGGCCGCTGGCGCGCAGGCTCGGGGGGCGGCCTGCCCGCCGCGGGCCAGCGCGTTAGGCACAACCAGAGCCGACGTTACGGTAGCCACGCACGCCGCGAAGCCCAACCAGCGCATCCTCAACCTCCTCGACGGACCCTCAGTGGGGAGCGTTCCCGCTGCACAGAATGAGCAAACGCCCGGCGCGTCGTCATGGCTCCGCGCCGGAGCTGGTCAGGAGGCTTTTGGCGCCTTGGGTTGCATCGCCGTGGCCATGTCGACGACCGGTCCTAGATGCGCGAGCTTCTCGGGGTTGACGATCGAGCTGACGCCCTGGATCTGACCGCCGGCAATCTGGAGCGCCAACACCGCGATCAGTCGATCGGCGCCGTCGAGCAGGAGGCCTCCGGGCGTGCCGTTGACTTCGACCGGGCGCAGCGACGCGCCCGGAATCCGGGCGCCGAGCTTGATCCAGTTGAGCAGCGTGCGCGCGACGCGGTTGCGGCCATGGAGCGATCGGGCCAGGGCGGGAACCTTGCCTCCGCCGTCGCCGGTCAGCACCACGTCGTGGGCGAGCAGCGCCTCGAGCCCGCCTAGATCCCCCTCCTGCACGGCCGCGAAGAACCGATGCGCGAGCTCGGCGTGCTGCTCGTCGGTGCTTTCAAACCGTGGCCGTCGCTCGTCGACGCGGCGCCGGGCTCGGACCGCGAGCTGGCGGACGTTGTCCTCGCTCTTGCCCACGATCTCGGCGATCTCGGCGTAGCCGTAGTCGAACACGTCGCGGAGCAGCAGCACGGCACGTTGCTCGGGCGACAGGCTCTCGAGAATCACCAGCAGGGCCAGCGACAGCGAGTCGGCCGCCTCGGCTTGCCGCGCCGGGTCGTCGGTGTTGTCGGTGAGGATTGGCTCCGGGAGCCAGTCGCCGACGTAGCGCTCTCGTCGCACGCGCGCGGACCGCAGCTCGTCGATGGCCAGTCGCGTGGTCACGGTGGCCAGGAATGCCCGCGGCGACTGGATCCGTTCGCCGCCCGCGAGCGCGCGGTGGATCCTCAGCAACGCCTCCTGGACCACATCCTCGGCCTCGGCGACGCTGCCCAGCATCCGATAGGCGATCCCGAACGACATCGGACGCAGCTCCTCGAGCAGCTCACCGGCCGAGCTCATGATGCAAACCCGGGCCGCCAGCTGGGGTGCGCGGGCTGCCAGCCGAGCTCGCGCTTGGCTTTGGCGTTCGACGCGCCGCGCACCTCGGTCATCATGACCACGCCGGCCTCGCCGGCGAACAGCCGGCCGACGATCCGGGGCACCCGCCAGGGCTTCGGGGCTCCGAGCTGCTCCGCCAGCGCCGGGAGCCAGTCGCCCACCGCCGCCGGATCGTTGTCGACGACGTTGTAGATCCCCCGGCCGCCGCGCTCGATCGCCGCGACGGTCGCCTCCGCCGCGTCTGCGATGTGGACGAAAGACCACACGCCGGAGCTGTTGCCGACCACCGGGAACTTGCGCTTGCGGATCATCTCGAACTGCTCGCCGCCGGGAGACATCGAGGTGCCCGGCCCGTAGAAGGCACCGTAGCGGAGCACGATTCCCTCGGCCCAATCGGCGCCGGTGACCGCCGCCTCCAGATGACGAATCGCGGCCAGGGTCTCGCGCATCCCGGATGCGGGCGTGGGATCGAGCGGATCCTCCTCGCTCTTGACCGGGCCTCCGGTGCGGGCGTAGGGCCAGCTGGTATAGCTCTGCGCCACGAAGCGCCGCACTCCCACCGCCTGCCCGGCCGAGAGCAGGTGGTCGGTGCCCTCCGTCCTGAGCCGGTTGGTCAACGCGAAGGCCCGATCGAAGTTGCGTATGTCGAAGGCCTCGATCGCGGTCAGCTGATGGACGATCACCTCCGGCTGGGCGTTGCCGACGGCCTCGGCCACTTGCTCGGGGTCAAGGGCGTCGGCCACCACCGGAGTCGCCCCCAGGTCATATACCGCCGCCTGCTTGGCCTCGGTCCGGGTCATGCCCACCACCTCGTGGCCCGCGGCCACCAGGCGGGGCAGCAGCTGCCGGCCCATCACTCCCGTCGCACCGGCCACGAACACTTTCATCCTCGGCTCCTTCGGTTTGCTTGCACCCCCTCTGACGAGGTAGCGCCGGCACCTGTGACAAGCATTGACACCAGTTCGGAGAACATCAAGCGCGGCGACACCGCAGCGCCAGCCGACGGTCCCGCCTCGACGACGCCGCGATCGGATGCCCTACGCCGAGGAGGTGTCCTGCTGCGCCGCGACGTTGTTGGCCAAGCGGCCGAGCAGTCCTTCCAGGACCGCCAAGTCCTCCGCGCTGACGCCGCGGCGCAGGCGCCGGTCGAACCCGAGCGCGGCCTCGCGCAAGCGGAGGAACGCCGTCTCCCCGGCCTCGCTCAGCTCGACGACGTGGATGCGACGATTGTCCTCGTCGCGCTTTCGGGTCAGGAGGCCATCGGCCTCCATCGCGTTGAGGTGGTGGGTGAGCGTCGCCTCGCGGATCCCGACCGCCTCAGCCAGCTCGCGCTGATTGGTCATCCGCCGCGCCTTGAGGTTCAGCAGCACCAGCCACACCGGCAACGAGCCGCCCGCCTGGCTCAGGGCGGCGTCGAAGGCCCGGCTGACCACCCGTGCCGAGCGGGCGAGCTGCAGGCCGATGGGAACGCGAGCGGGTCGCACGGGGGCGAGCCTAACACACGCATTCGATCACAAAGTGTTGGACATCTAACCGTTTGATGTCTATATTTCCTCTCCCCGCTGCCGACCCCGAGAAGGAGAACCAGCGCCGATGACCCCGCCGAACCTCCACGCGCTCGAGCGACCCGCCGCCTTCGCCGCGGTGAACTGACGGCTCGGATGAGGAGAACGACCATGACCGCCGATCCCAGACCGGACCGGACTCGCTACCCCGACCTCGAGGGCAAGACGGCCGTGGTGACCGGCGGCTCCCGCGGCATCGGCGCGGCCACCGCTCGCGCGCTGGCCGCCAACGGTGCCGCGGTGGCGATCATCGGCCGCGACGAGCAGGCCCTCGCCGCGGTCAGCGCCAGCATCCTCGCCTCCGGCGGCCGGGCGCTCGCGGTGCGCGCCGACTGCACGGTTGAAGCTGACCTCCAACGAGGCGCCCACATCATCCTCGAGCAGCTCGGGCCGCCGGAGATCCTGGCGACGTTCGCCGGCGGGAGCGGCATGCCTGTGCTCACCGTCGCGGAAACCGCGGCCCACTGGAGAGTGGTGATCGAGTCCGACCTCACCTCCATGTTCCTCACCGCGAGCGCGTTCCTGGCCGCCATGGTCGACCGCGGCCACGGATCGATCATCACCATGTCATCGGCCGCCGCCCGCCAACCGGCCCACTCCAACGCCGCCTACGCGGCGGCGAAGGCAGGCGTCATCGCCTTCACCCGGCACCTGGCCAACGAGATCGCGCCGTGTGGGATCCGGGTCAACTGCATCGCCCCCTCGGCGGTCGAGAACGAGCGCATGCGAACCGGGACGACCGAACAGCAGCGCCAGCAGCTGGCCAGCTCGTTTCCCCTGAGGCGGATCGGTCGGCCCGACGACGTCGCCGCGGCCGCGCTGTTCCTCGCCTCCGACGCCTCCTCCTGGATCACCGGGATCACGCTCGACGTGGCCGGCGGCAAGATCATGCTCTAGTCAGCGCACCACGGCTGGTCATCGCGGAGGGCCGGGCGGCAGTCCGATCGCGCGGCGCATCGCGGCGCGGGTCCGGTCCAGCCCGGCGGCGTCCCCGATCAGCCGGCCGGCCACGCCTCCGCCCGAGGCCAGGCTGTGCAGCTCGAAGGCCACGTCGACGGGGTCGCGGTCCTTGGGCAGGTCGCCGGCCGCGCGCGCGGCCCGCCTCGGCCTCGAGCACGCCGAGCCAGCGGCGGACCGCTTGGGCCACGTCTTCTCGCAGCGGTCCCGGCCGTGAGTCGTACTCGACGGAGGCCGTGGTCACGAAGCATCCACCGGGGAACACGTCTTCACGCAGATGGCCGATCCAGGCATCGATGATCGCCGCGAGCCGCGGGAGTCCCGGCTCAAATCGCCTGGCCGGCCGGTAGACCGCGTCGGTGAACCGCTCGACCGCCGCCGCGAGCACCGCCCGCTGCAGGGTCTGCTTGTCGCCGAAGCGCCCGATCAAGCCGCTCTTGCTCATGCCGAGCTCGGCCGCGAGCCGGCCGATGGTGATGCCCTCGAGCCCCTCGACGGAGGCTAGGTCGATAGCCGCCTCCACCGCGGATGACCGACTGTCGGCAACGTCGGCGGCGGAGCGGCGGGGCACAGCGGACAGCATACCGTACGAACGATCGTACTGTATAACTCGAGATTCGGACGAGACCACGACGGGAGGAACACACGATGCGAGTGACATGGCTGGGCTGGGCGGGGGCCCAGCTGGAGGGCGGCGGCGCGATGGTGGTGGTCGATCCGCTGGACGACGCGGGCGCGGTGTTCGCGCCGCTCGGCGGGCAAGCGGCGGCCACGCCCCCGCCCCAGGTCGTCCCGGCCAGCCCCGGTGAGGCCGTTGCCGGACTCATCACCCACCTCCATCGCGATCACGCCGACGCGGGGGCGCTCACCGCGGCGCTTGCCCCCGGAGCGCCGGTGCTCGAGCCGCTCGCCGGAGGCGGCGACGAGCTGGAGGAGCTCGCGCTGGCCCAGGCCGAGCACGAGTTGACCACGGCGGGCCTGGACCGCAGGCGGCTCGCGCCGTGGGAGTCGGTGACGGCCGGCCCGTTCACGCTGACCGCGCTCCCGGCCTGCGACGGCCTCGGCGATCCCCAGGTCGCGTGGCTGGTCGAGGCGGACGGGGTGCGGGTTCTGCACCTCGGTGACACGGTGTTCCACGGATATTGGTGGCGCATGGCGCGCCGGCACGGTCCGTTCGACGTGGTGCTCGTGCCGGTGAACGGCGCGGTGGTCAGCTTCCCCCACCGGCGCCCGGCCAGTCCGTTGCCCGCCGCGCTGCACCCGGACCAGGCCGCGATCGCGACGGAGATCCTGGGCGCGCGCCTGGCGATCCCGATCCACGCCGAGGGCTACGAGATCGACGGCATCTACCAGCCCGTCCCCGACGCCGCTCAGCGTTTCGCCGCCGCGGCCGCCGAGCGCGGCGTGCCGGTGAAAATTCTCGACCTCGGCCAGACGATCGAGGTCTCCGTCGCCGGGGGACGTGTTTAGGCAAGCACCACATCACCCGGAGGCCTCCTGTGCGACCCCGGCAAACGCCTTTCCCGCCGCGGCCAACGCGGCCTCGATCTCCGGCTCGCCATGCGCGGCCGACAAGAACCAGTTGTGACCCGGATGCAGCCACAGACCATGGCCCAGTGCCCGCTGGGCAAACCGCCGGAGCTGCCGCTTGTCCGGATCGTCGGCGAAGGTCAGATAAGGCAGCTGGGGCGGTCCGCTCTGGCGGATCCGGAGGCCATGGGCGGAGGCGCGGGCCTGAAGGCCGTCGCGCAGGCGCTCACCGGCGGACCGCATGAGCGCGACGCCATCTTGCTCCCGAAGGGTCTTCAGGGTCGCCAGCGCCGCGGCCATGGCGACGCTCGAGTACCAGTAGGACCCGGTCACGAAGATGCTCGACGCGGCAGCGCGTAACGAGTCGGTGCCGAGGACCGCCGACAGCGGGTAGCCGTTGGCGATGGCCTTGCCCCAGGCGCTGAGATCGGCGTCGACGCCGAGCTCCTCCCAGCTGCCGCCGAAGTTGAGCCGGAAGCCGGCGCGAACCTCGTCGAGGATCAGGGCCGCGCCGAGGCGGTCGCAGAGCGCACGTAGGCCGCTAACGAACTCGGGTGTGGCCAGCTCCTGGTCGTGGCCGGCGTCGTGCTTGAACGGGGAGACCATGATCCCGGCGATGTCGCCGCCACAGCGGTCGACGGCCCCTTGCACACTGGCCAGGTCGTTGAACCGGTAGAGCTCGACGCTGCTGCGATCCTCGGGGATCGTGCCTTCGAGCCGGGGGGTGCACCAGGGTGCGCTGCCGTGGTAGGCGCCGCCGGCGGCGAGAATGTACCGACGCCCGGTGGCCGCGCGGGCGACCATCGTGCAGATCGTGGTCGCGTCGGTGCCGTTCTTGGCGAACATCGCCCAGTCGGCGTGGCCGATGGTGTCGGTCAGGAGCTCCGCGAGCTCGACCATCGGCCGCCCCGGGCCGTTGAGGCAGTCCCCGAGTCCCTGCTGGTGGGCGACGGCCGCCTCCACGGCAGGGTGACGGTGGCCGAGGACGATCGCGCCCCAGCTGCACATCAGGTCGATATACGAATTGCCATCGACATCCCAGACCCGCGCGCCCTCGCCGCGCGCGTAGAACTGCGGATAGCCGGCCGGCAGCAGGGCGGTGCTCATGTGGCCGTAGAGACCGTCCTGCCACGGCATCACGGCGGCGGCGCGAGCCGAGAGCGCCGCGTCCTGCGTCATGATCGGGCCGGGCGGGGGCTGGCCGTGAACTGAGGCAGATGCTGGACGTTGGCCTCGAGCATCTCGTCGAGCAGCGCCTGCGTCTGGTCGAGATCCAGGGTTGAGCGGATCACCGGGTCGAGCAGGAAGGCGTGCAGCGCGTCGCGCCGGCTGCCGCCGAGGGCCGCCCGGAGCGTCGTCTGCTGGAGCGCCGCGTAGCCGCGCAGGTGAGCCGCGTAGGCCTCGGGCAGCGGCCCGGTGGGCAGCGGACGAACGCCGCCGGCATCCACGCGCGCCGCCACCTCGACCACGGCGTCGGCGGGTAGGTTGGGGATCGCCGCGCCGTTGACCGTGTTGATCAGGTGGACGTCACCGCGGTTCTCGAGGATCGACTCGATCACGTCGACGACGATGATGCCGTCCTCCTCGTCGCTCTCGGGCAGATCGTCGAGCGTCACCGGATCCGCTTCCGGGGCGGACCAGCGCTCGGCCAGCCCGGCCCACAGCTCGGCCCGCTCGCGGTCCTCGCGTAGATCGTGAACCCGGGTGCCGTAGCGCAGCGCGAGCCCCTGGGCCCGACCTGCATATGGTTCGGTTGCCCGCTGCATCTGGGGGAAGAACTCGGTCCAGTGCAGCCAGCAGTACGGAAGCACCCCGTAGGTGTCAAGCACCCAGCGGACGACCGGCTCGCCGGCCCGCTCGCGGGCCAGCGCCAACCCGTCACGGCCGTCGGCGAGCCGCAGTTCGGTCACCCCGGCGCAGTGGTTCAGACCGCCCACCGTGGCGGGCATCAGCACCTCATCCCGCTCGACGCCCGCCTGCGCGGCCAGCCAGCCGGCGTCGGCGGGCATCGCGGTGCAGGAGCACAGCGACAGCGACCTGACCGCGGGAACGGTCTGCATCGCCAGGGCGCAGATGGTCGCCGGATTGGTGTAGTTGAAGATCCAGGCGTGGGGGGCGACCTCGGCCACGTCGCGGGCGACGTGGGCCAGCACCGGGGCGTTGCGCAGCGCGCGCAAGATGCCGCCGGGCCCGACCGAGTCGGCCACCGGCATGTAGATCCCGTAGCGGCCGGGGATCTCGATGTCGCTCTCCCAGGCGTCGTTGCCGCCGACGGCAATCGCCACGATCACGAAGTCGGCGTCGATCAGCGCCTCGCGCTGGTTGCGGGTGCTGCGCACCCTCAGGCGGTCCTCGCCACCGCTGAGCTTGCGGGCGAGGTCCTCCATCACCCGCAGACGCGACTCGGTCGGACTCATCAGGGTCAGCGTGGTGCCGCGCATGAGCTCGGACCGGAGCAGATGGCGCAGCAGCGGGGGGACGAACGAACTGCTGCCACCGCCGATCATCGTGACGTTCATGGGCGGCATCCGGGCGGAGCCCAGGCGAGCCGAGGCGCGAAACTGTCCATTTGACCGGATCCTACGCGCGAAATGTGCTGTTATGTGTGAATCGGCGTGATAAAGATCAGCCTTGAGCAAAGGTGACCCATCTGAGCACCCTTCACCCGTTGGATCCGCTCTCGGCCGAGGAGATCACGGCGACCACCGCCGCCGTGCGCGCGGCGGACCAGTTTCAGTCGCTCAGCGAGCGCTGGCGCGTGGTGACGATCGACCTCTGCGAGCCGCCCAAGGACGCGCTCCTGGCCTGGACGGCCGACCCGGGGGGGAATCGACTAACCCGCGAGGCCGAGGTGGTGCTGCTCGACCGCGGCGACGGGAGCACCCACGAGGTGGTGGTGGGGCTCGACGACGAGAGCGGCGCAAGCGTCGCCTCGTGGCGCCGGCGCGACGATGTCCAGCCGATGGCCGTGGTGACGGAGCTGATGGAGGCCGAGACGCTGGTCAAGCAGGACGATCGCTTCCGGGCGGCGCTGGCCAAGCGCGGCGTCGAGAACTTCGACGCGATCCAGATCGACGCCTGGCCGGCGGGCAATTTCGGGCACCAGG
>JALYXK010000071.1 GCA_030947145.1 Actinomycetota bacterium | reverse complement strand
CCGCGGCCCGCCTCGACCAGCGCGTCGGCAAGGCCGAGCACCGCCTCGACGGCGCCGTCGCCTACCGGGCGCTGGTCCGCTACGACGCCTACGGGGAGATGTCCGGTCGCCAGTCGATGTCGATCGCGTTGCTCGACGCAACCCGATCGGGAATCGTGCTCTCCTCGATCCATCATCGAGATCAGGCCCGGTTCTACGCCAAGGCGGTTCACCAGGGCGCGCCCGAGCTCGAGCTCGCTCCCGAGGAACAAGAGGCGATCAAGCTCGCGCTCGAGGGCACAGGCGGCCGGACCGGCCGCGGCGTCTCGACCTGAGGCCCGCGTGCGCGTCGGCTACTTCGGGCCCGAGGGCACGTTCACCCACGAGGCGGTGCTCGCCTCGGCGCCGACCCTCGGTTCGCCGCACGGGCAGGAGGCCCAGCTCGTGCCCCTGCCCACGATCCACGACACGGTGATGGCGGTCCACGAGGGCACGGTGCAGCGGGCGCTGGTGCCGATCGAGAACTCGGTCGAGGGGGCGGTTAACGCCACCCTTGACGCGCTGGCGATCGAGACCGAGGACGTGGCCATCGTCGGCGAGGTCGTCTACCCGATCAGCCAATGCCTGATCGCCCGCTCCTCCCTCGAGCTCTCGGAGATCGAGGTCGTGGCCTCACATCCGCAGGCCACCGGACAGTGCACGCGCTTCCTGCGGACCAGCCTTCCCGACGCACGAGTGATGGCCGCGAGCTCGACCGCCGAAGCGGTGCGGATCGTCGCCGGTCACGACGGTCCCTGGGGCGCGCTGGGCAACCGGCTGGCCGCCGAGCTCTACGGCTGCGACGTGCTCCTGACCGGGGTGCAGGACGAGCCCGACAACGAGACGCGCTTCGTCTGGCTCGGTCACGTCGCTGAGCCGGGGGCGGCCGGTGCGCGCGGCGCGCCCGGTGCGTCGCGCGCGGTTTGGAAAACGGCGATCGTGTTCTGGGGCCCTGGGGCCGAGGCGCCCGGGTGGCTTGTGGCCTGCTTGTCGGAGCTGGCCTCGCGCGAGGTCAACCTCACCCGGATCCAGTCGCGCCCCCGCAAGCAGGGCCTGGGGCGCTACATGTTCTTCGCCGACCTCGAGGGAGCCGCTAGCGACGCCCACGTCGCCGCCGCGCTCGAGGGGCTGCGCGGGCATGTCGAGGTCCTGCGCGTGCTGGGCTCCTTTCCTTTGTCCTAGAGAAGCCTGGTCGAGAATCCTCCAGCATGAGGAGGAAAATCGACCAGCCTCCCCGCGACCCACCTCCACTCGCTCGTTGGCGGGCAGCCCCTACCTACGCAAGTGTTACATTATCGGGATGGCAGCCGTGACCCTCAGGGAGGAGACCGCGGGACGGGCGTTGATCGGCCACGCGCCAGCCTCGCCCGCCGGACCGGCGCCGGACGGAGGCGCCGGCCTGCTCGCCCCGCCTGAGGTTCCGCTCCGGCGCTTTCGGCAGGTCCTGCAGCTCAGCGCCCGGGAAATCGAGTTCGTGTTCCGCTGGCGCCGGCGGCTGGGCGACGTCTTCCGGATCCGCGGCATCATCCCGGGGCGACCGGTGGTCACCGGCCATCCCGATCACGTGCGCTCGCTGTTCACCGCCGACCCGGCGGTGGCGCCATCGCTGACGGCGGAGTCGGTGCTGCTGCCCGTGGTCGGCCCGAACTCGGTGCTGACCGCCAACGGCCCGCGGCACCTGCGCCAGCGCAAACTGCTGCTGCCGCCGTTCCACGGCGAGGCGATCGACCGCTACGCCCAGATGATCGGCGAGATCACCGAGCGCGAGATCGACCGCTGGCCACTGCACCAGCCGTTCGCCCTGGCGCCGCGGATGCAGGCGATCACCCTCGACGTGATCATGGCCGGCATCCTCGGCGTGGACGGATCCCCGCGGAAGGGCACCCCCGAATACGGCCTGCGGCAGACGGTCAAGGGCCTTTCCCGAGCCTCGGCTCTGCCGGTGGCCAAGTTCGGCGAGCTGATGAACATCGGCCACGATGAGCCGGTCGGGCTGCAGCGTCGCGGGATCGATCTCCTGGATCGCTTCACCTACCCGGTGATCGAGGCGCGGCGGGCTGCGCCTGACCTGGAGGAGCGCTCGGACATCCTCTCCCTGATCATGCGGGCGCGCACGGAGGAAGGCGACCCGCTCACCGATCGGGAATTACGCGACGAGCTGCTCACCCTGATCCTGGCCGGCTTCGAGACGACGGCCAACTCACTGGCCTGGACCTGGGAGCGACTGGTCCGCAGCCCGGCCGCCTACGAGGCCCTGCGCGATGCCGTCAGGTCCGACACGGACGCCGATGGACATATCGAGCGCGCGATCATCGAGGGCATGCGGACGCGCCCGGTGATCCCGGCGATCGGGCGCCGGGTGAACGTGCCGTGGCAGCTCGGCGATTATCTGGTGCCGGCCGGTGCCCCCGTGGTGATGAGCATCCTGCTCGTCCACCACCGCGAGGACCTTTACCCCGACCCATTCGCCTATCGCCCCGAACGCTGGCTGGGGCATAAGCCCGGAACGTACGAGTGGATTCCCTTCGGGGGCGGCACCCGACGCTGCCTCGGCGCGGCTCTGGCCATGGCCGAGCAGCGGGTTGTGCTCGAGGCCATGGCCAGACGCCTGGACCTGGAGGCACCAGATCCCGCCCCGGAGCGGGCCCAGCACCGCCTGGTGACGATGATCCCGGCCCGCGGAGCTCGCGTGGCGATCCGCTCGCGGACCGCCTGAACCGCGCGGCCGAAGACGCTCTATTCATCGGTACACTGCTGCGGCAGGGATGGCCAGTTCGATACCAGCGCCAGTTTGGTCCGCGTCGCCACCAGAGCACCGGCGACGCGGGCGAGAGGTTGGCCGAGTGCTCGTATTGAACGCGACGTTTGAACCG
>JALYXK010000066.1 GCA_030947145.1 Actinomycetota bacterium | reverse complement strand
CCGCCCAGGTGGCGGTGATCGTGGCCGCCGGGGCGCTGGCCGCGGCGGCGCTGGCCGGTCACCCGCCGGTGGTGCTGGTGCTGGTGATCGGGGGACTGCTGGCCGGCGGCTCGGCGCTCGACGGCGTCGCCCGCGGGTCGATCGTCCCGAACGTGCTGGGTCCCGAGCGGCTGCGGACGGGGCTGGCCTTCAGCTACGGCCTGGCGCAGATGACCGGGATCGTCGGTCCCGCGCTCGGGGGCCTGATGATCGCCGCCTCGGGCGTGGCCAGCGCCTACGTGCTCGACGCGGTCACCTGCCTGGCGATGCTGGGGGCAGCGCTGGCGATCGCTCCCCAGCGCCCGAAGCTGACCGAGCGGCCTCCGCCGGTGCGGCGGGCGATCGGCGAGGGACTCCGCTTCGTCGTCTCCAACAACGCCCTCTCCGGCAGCTTCGCGATCGACCTGGTGGCGATGACCTTCGGGATGCCGCGGGCGCTGTTCGCGGTGCTGTCGCTGACCGTCTATCACGCCGGGGCGAGCGGGACGGGGCTGCTCTACGCCGGCGTCGCGGCCGGCGGGACGCTGGCCGTGCTCACCTCCGGGTGGATCGGCCACGCTCGGCGACTGGGGCGGATCGTGATCGGCGCGGTGCTGGCCTGGGGGGTGGCAATCGCCGCGGCCGGGCTGGTGCACGACATCGTCCCGGCGATCGCGCTGTTGAGCGCCGCCGGGTTTGCCGACGGCGTCAGCGCGTTCTGCCGCTCGACGATCAACCAGACGGTCACCCCGGACGCCCTGCGCGGGCGGATGAGCTCGGTGTTCAGTCTGATCGTGACCAGCGGCCCCCGCCTCGGGGACATCGAGTCGGGGCTGGTCGCCGGGCTCACCTCGGCGATGACCTCGGTCGTCTCGGGCGGGGTGGCCTGCGTCGTGGGCGTCGGGGCCGTGTTCCTGGCCTTTCCCGAGCTGGTCAGCTACGACGAGCAGGAGGCGGCGCGAGCCTTCGCCCTCAGCCCAGATGCCGGACCAGGAACTCGCTCTGATCCGACACCGCCTCCTCCCACGGCGCCCCTCGGTATATGTCGAAATGACCAACCGGATAACGCTTGACTTCGCCCTGGGGAGCGCGGCCGACCAGCTTCACCGTGCGCTCGGCGGGGGCCACCGTGTCCGCGTCGCATACGCAGAACAGAGCCGGGCAGCGCAGCCGCGCCGCCGCCAGCCCGGGGCGATAGGGGGCGACCCACAGCGCGATCCGCGCGGCCACCCGGTTCTCCCACAGCGTGTCCGGAGGCAGAAGCGCCTCGAACCCGGGCTGCGAGTCGGGGGTGCTCATCACGGCGAAGCTCCCGGGGGGGCCGACCGCGGGGATGTACTGCGGCGCCGATCCGGTGAGGGCGCCGACCTGGTCTCGCAGGCCGGCGACCGTCGCCTTGACGATGTTGGAGACGCCCAGCTTCGGCAGCGAGGCCAGGCCGTCGGTGAATGGGCACTGCGAGACCACGGCGGCGATCTTCGGGTCTTGGGCGCCGACAGCGATCACGTGGCCGCCGGAGAACGAACTGCCGAACAGAGCGACGCGATCGGGGTCGACCCAGTCGATGCCCCGCGCGTGGGTGATCGCGGCGCGGTAGTCGGCGTGCTGGCGGGCGATGTCGAGCAGCTGCCTGGGCTCGCCGCCGCTGGCGCCGAAGTGACGGTAGTCGAAGAGCAGGGCACCGAGGCCCGCCGCGCAGAAGCGCTCGGCGTAGGCGTCGAGCCGCAGCTCGCGCGTAGCCGAGAAGCCGTGGGCCATCACCACCAGGGCACGCGGCCGGATCGCTCCGGCCGGTGGAGCCAGGCGGCGCAGTAGCTGTCGCCGGAAAAAAACGTCGCCTCGAACCGCATCAGTATCTCCCTCGCTTGGCTGACGACCTCAGACGACAGGTACCCCGCCGGGGGAGTCCTGAGGCGGCTGCGGCGTGGGCGCCGGCTGCGGTGCCGTCTGGCCGCCATTGTCGCCCGGGTCGTCGGGTGCCCGGATCCACTTGACGATCAGCCCGTGGGCGATCACGAAGTTCGTGCGGGCGGTCTGGCCGGGACCGCCTCCGCAGCTGCTGCCGCCCGGACCGGGACGCCCGGTGAGCCGGAACAGCGCGTTGACGTAGCGCCCGCGCTGATCGGCCGAGATGAACCTGGCTCCGCAGGGGAGCGTCAGGTTGGCGGCCAGCGCCTGAACGGCTGTGTGGATGCTCAGCACCAACGGCTGCCCGTTTCCGTCGACGCCGTTGATCAGCGTGCTCGGCAGCGCGAAGAACCGCGCCGCCGCCGCCACGTCGCCGCGCCGCAGCGCGCCCGACCAGCCTTCGATCACCTTTACGGCGGCCGGGTCGGCGGGCCTTCCGGTGGGCGACGGCGCCGGAATCGCGATCGTCCCCGGACCGGTCTGACCGGCGTTCGGCGCTCGCGCGGCGGCCCTCGGGGTCGTCGTGGCGGCGTGGTGGCGGCCGCCCCCGCCCGCGCCGCAGCCACCGACCAGCATTGCCAGCGCGGCGACCACGAGCCCGGCGCTACATGGACGATCCGCCATCCCGAGATCTTCGCAGGTGCGCCGACTCAGCCCGCCGGCTCGCGCGGTGACGGGGCCCCGGCGTAGGTCAGGGCCCGCGCGCCCCACTGCGCCCCGAGTCCGGCGGCGTCGGCGATCGACATTGCGCTGGCCAGGCCAAAGGTCAGCGCGGCGACGAAGGAGTCCCCGCAGCCGAAGGAGTCGACGATCGGCCCGGGCGGCTTGACCGGAGCCCAGCTGCCCTCGGACTCGCCTCGCCAGCTCCCGCCCCGGGCGTTCTCGGTGGCCACCAGGAGACGCGCCCGCTGGCGCACCTCCTCGGCCCAGGCGGCCTCGTCGCGGTCCTCGGCGCTGAACACGAGCGCGTCGAGCGCCGGGCCGTCGCGGGTGGCGCGAGCCCGGGGGGAGGCCACTAGCACCCGCGCGGCCCGCGCGTGGGCC
>JALYXK010000035.1 GCA_030947145.1 Actinomycetota bacterium | reverse complement strand
GAGATGTCCTTGTCGGGGTCCTGGGACTCCAGGTGCAGCAGTTGAGCGACGATCAGGTTCGCGACCATGTCGTCGATCGGCGAGCCGAGGAAGACGATTCGCTCGTTCAGGAGTCGGCTGTAGATGTCGAACTCGCGCTCGCCCCGGGCGGTCCGCTCGATCACCATTGGTATCAGTGGCATAGCTCTAACCCTACGGCACGGGGCCGCCGCGCCCGGCGGTGCCCATTGCCCCTATCGTGGCGGCTCGCCACCCGGTAGCTTCTTAGCGCGATGGTTCCGCTGAACATCCCCAATGTCCTGACGGTGATCCGGATCCTGCTGGTTCCGGTGCTGGTCGTGGCGCTGCTGGAGAAGACGGGTGGAGGGGACCTGCTTGCGGCGGTGGTGTTCGCCGTGGCGTCGGTGACCGACGCCATCGACGGGCGGCTCGCGCGCTCGCGTAACGCGGTGACGACGTTCGGGAAGCTGATGGATCCGATCGCTGACAAGCTGCTGGTGATGGCCGCGCTGATCGCGCTGGTCTCGCTGAACCGGCTCGAGGCGTGGGTGGCGATGGTGATCATCGCTCGTGAATTCGCCGTCACCGTGCTGCGGGTTGCGGCCGGGACTCAGCAGGGCGTCGTGATCTCCGCGAGCGCGTTCGGCAAGCTGAAGACCGCCGTGCAGGTGGCGATGGTGATGGTGCTGATCGCCGTGCACGGCCGCCCGGTGTGGGTCGACCTGCTGGTCTATGTCACGGTCCTGATCACAGTGCTGTCCGGCGCGGACTACTTCTTCGGTGCCTCAAGGCGCCGCGTCGAGCCAGGCGCGGCGGCTCGTGTGAACCGCTGAGACCTCGCCGGTGGCGAGCTCGCGCCGGATTTCGCCCATCGTCCCGAACCGCTCGGCGACCACGTTGTGCTGGTGGATCGTCTCGAGGTTTTCCTGCCGCGCGGACACGAACGCTCGGTTATGGAGTGACGGGAACGCGTCGATCGCCCCCTTGACCATTTCGCGGACGCAGTCCTCGACGAACCGTGGGCGGCGGTGAGCCTTCTCGACCACGTGAACTTCATCGGAGCGCTTCATCAGCTCGTAGATCTCCGACGACATCGACTGCTCGACGATCCGCAGCAGCGTCGAGGCGTCGATCTCGTCGTGGCAAGATTCGGTGCGGCCGATCAGCAGCGTCCCGAGTCCGCGCTGGTTGTGGGTGGCGACCGGGACCGCGGCGAGGATCTTCTCGATCTCCTCCGGGCTGAACCCATCGTCCTGCAGCCGCTCGCGGGCCGCGGCGGCCACCAGCTCCTGCGCGCAGGGACAGGCGGTCATGCCCTGCGCCGTGACCCCGATCAGCCTGCGCGTGCCCAGCTCGGTGGAGATAGCCGAGCCGTGCAGCGTGTAGAGCTCCTGCGTCAGGATTCCGGAAACGGGGGCCGGCTTGTGCTCGGGGAAGCGCGCCTGCATCGTCACCTCGGCGCGTCGTGCGCCCTGCCGCGAGCGCACCAACTCGGCGATGTGCTCGGCCAGCGTCTCGGCCTTGAGCGGCGCCTCGCCGAGGACGACCTGGCCGATCGCCTCGTTCACCACCTCCTCGAAGCGCGACATGTGTGCGCCCTTCTGGTTCGGGCCCAGCTCGACCACGCACTCGAAGCGCGCTGAGAACAGCTGCTCGGACCCGTTGTGACGAATCCGGATGACCTTCTCGACACCGGTCACGCCGACTCGGGACAGACTCAGCGAGACGGCGGGCTGCTGCGCCTGGACGTCGAGCGGGGGCGCTTCGGTTGACGGGTGGCTGGGCATCGGACTGGCCTAAAGACTAGAGCGAGGGCAAGCCCTGGCCTCGTCACGGGGCGTTTTTCCCGACGAGCGGCGGGTTCCGCCGAGCCACGCAACGTTGACCGTGACCCGGATTGTGGTATGACTCGCCGGTCTCACTGAGGAGAAGACAGAGAGAGGGAGTCACCGAAGCGGTGTGCTCGAGGCGCCGTCTGGGAGGAGAGCTCAGGGGCTGTGAGCGATAAAACGATTGTGCTGTTGAGTGACGAGGCTCCGATCGGCGAGATGGAGGACCTGCGTCCTCTGATCGCCGAGGGCCAGGACCGGGGCTTCCTGACCTTCAGTCAGATCGCCGAGTGCCTCGAGGAGATCGAGGTCACCAAGGAGCAGATTCAGGAGCTGCACACGTATCTCGACGAGCACGGAATCGATGTCGTCGAGTCCGATGGCCGGCCGGCGAAATCCGAGGCGAGCAGCGTCGAGGCGAACGCCCGGCAGGCGGCCGAGCCGACCCCGGAGCAGCGCCGGAAGGTGGAGGTCGACCTCACGGTCGAGCCCAGCCTCGACTCGCTGCGCCTGTATTTGCGTTCGATCGGACGCGTGAACCTGCTCACCGCCGAGCAGGAGGTGCTGCTAGCCCGGCGGATCGAACGCGGCGACATGCTGGCCAAGCAGCAGATGATCGAGGCCAACCTGCGCTTGGTGGTCTCGATCGCCAAGAGCTATCTGGGTCGCGGGCTGACGTTTCTGGACCTGATCCAGGAGGGCTCGATGGGCCTGATCCGCGCGGTCGAGAAGTTCGATTACCGCCGCGGCTACAAGTTCTCGACCTACGCCACGTGGTGGATCCGCCAGGCCGTGACCCGGGCGATCGCCGACAAGGGGCGCACGATCA
The DNA here is from genome assembly GCA_030947145.1 of Actinomycetota bacterium. Lineage (GTDB taxonomy): Bacteria > Actinomycetota > Thermoleophilia > Solirubrobacterales > Solirubrobacteraceae > Palsa-465. The sequence continues at coordinate 3,230 of JALYXK010000035.1, read as the reverse complement.
GGATTCCGGTGCACATGGTCGAGAAGCTCAACAAGGTCGTCCACGTCGAGCGCCAGCTCGTCCAGCAGCTCGGCCGCGAACCGACTCCGGCCGAGATCGCCACCGAGCTCGACACGACGGTACGCGAGGTCCGCGACGTCCTGCGGATGGCCCAGCAGCCGATCTCGCTGGAGAAGCCGATCGGCGAGGAGGACGAATCCGAGCTCGGCGACTTCGTCGAGGATCAGACCGCCGAGTCGCCGTTCGAGTTGGCCGCCGAGCATCTGCGCTGCGAGAATCTGCGTCGCGCGCTGGCGGCGCTGCCCGAGCGCGAGCGCGAGGTGATCGAGATGCGCTTCGGCCTGACCGGCGAGCGTCCCTACACGCTCGAGGAGGTCGGACGGGCGTTCAACGTGACCCGCGAGCGCATTCGGCAGATCGAGAATCACACGCTCAAGAAGCTCGAGGCGCTGCCCGAGGCGCAGCGCCTGCGAGACGCCTCGTAGAGCTGGGGTGCCCGTCGCCATTAGTGGCCGGACAAGCCGTCAATAATTTCGAGGGGTGCCCTAAACTGCCCGCCCCGGCGGGATTCCCGAGCGGTCAAAGGGGACGGACTGTAAATCCGTTGGCTCAGCCTTCGCAGGTTCGAATCCTGCTCCCGCCATGCGCTTTTTTGTGCCGCCTTCAGGGGCGGCGGCACCGGCATCTTTATCCTCAGTCCGATGTCTTCCGATCACCAGGATGCCGCCGAGGCGATTGAGGCCCTCGAAGCGGACGGCTACGACGCCCCGGGCGGCTTCCGACTCCGGGGCGCGGCGGCGGCGCTCGACAGCCGGCCCAAGCTGCTGGCGGCGGCCCGCCGACTGCGTCAGCGTCTCCCCGGTGACGAGCGCTTCGGGGACCCGCTCTCGACCGCCGGCCTGGCCCCCGCGCAGGTGGTGGCGCGCAACGTGTCCGCGCTCGTGCCCGCGCGCGAGAGCTTTCTCGGCGAGGTCAGCCTTGCCGGCCTGCAGCTCTGGCAGTCGCTGTCGGAGGCCGCCGGCCGGGGACGCGGCGATATGGAGCTCGCGCTGCTTTTCACCGATCTGGTCGGATTCTCCTCCTGGGCGCTGAAGGCCGGCGACGCCCCGGCTCTCGAGCTGCTGCGCGAGGTCGGGATCGCGGTCGAGGCGGCCGTGCTCGGGCACCGGGGCAGAATCGTCAAGCGCCTGGGCGATGGGCTGATGGCCACCTTCTTTACGGTGCCGGCGGCGGTCGACGCGGCCCTCGACGCGCAGGTGGCGATCCGCGAGGTGGTGGTGGATGGATATCGGCCACGGATGCGGGCGGGTGTGCACTGGGGCCGGCCCCGGCAGATCGGCGGCGATTACCTGGGAATCGACGTCAACATCGCCGCCCGCGTCGGGGACGCCGCCAAGGCCGGGCAGGTGCTGGTCTCCGATCCCGTGCGGATGCGGATCGAGGCGGGCGAGCACCGCCTCGGGCGGCAGAAGCGGCTGCGGGCCGAGGGCGCACCGCGGGACATGCACGTCGCCGTCATCTCGCGCCCGTATCGCTAGGGGCGCCTCGCGGCCGTTCGGGCCGTTTCGGGGCCGTAGCCGTCTGTGGCGCTCCGCCCGATCCTGCCTCTGCAGCATTTCTTGCAGGCCGGGCTCGGCTCCGCTCGGATGGGGGGCCCGTGTTACCGTGGCCCGCGGTCCCGCACACTGCCGTAGCCGGCAAATCCGCCGTCTGCCGGCATCTGGCGTCCGGCGGCCTTCCTCGATGCTGACTCTCCGAAGGCCAATCCGACACGCTGCCTGGTTGCTCTTTGTGTGCGTGGCGCTGGCGCTTCTCAGGTTTGTTCCGGCGCCCGCCCACGCCGCCAGCGTCGGCCAGCTGCAGCAGCGGATCAGCACCGGGCAGAACCGGATCTCGAGCCTCGCGGGCGCCGTCGGCGCGGCCAGCTCGCAGCTGGAGGCGCTCAATTCCAGCATCGCCGGGCTGCAAGGTCAGATCAGCAGGATCCAAGCCGAGCTGAACGCCAAGCGAACGGAGCTGCTGAGGCTGCGCCAGGCGCTGGCGACGGCCCGCATCAAGCTGGCACGGCTGGAGGCGTTTGAGGCGCGAGCCGAAACCGTCCTCTCGCGACAGTTGGTCAACTCCTATGAATCCCCCCGGCCAGACATCGTCAGCGTCGTGCTCGAGGCGCACGGTTTTCCCGACCTGCTCGAGCGCCTGGCCTACGCCAAGCTGATCCGTAAGCAGGACGTCCAAGTGGTCTCCCAGGTGCGCGCCGCAAGACGTGCCGTCGCCACCCAGGCCACCCGCCTCGGCGCGCTCGAGGTGCGCCAGCAGACCCTGACAACTCAGGTGCTCTCGCAACGCAACCAGCTCGCAGGCGCGCAGCTCACTCTCGTCCGCCGCCGGCTTTCGGTGGCCCAGGCGCGGCAGGTCAAGGCGGGCCAGCTGACCGGGGCCCGCACCCAGGTGGTGTCGCTGAGGCGTCAGCTCGCCGGGCTGCAGGCCGCACAGGCCGCTCGAGCCGCCCAGGCGGCGCGCGCCGCGGCGACCCCCGGTTCCTCCGGCTCACCCGGCGCCGCGGCTGGGTCATCGGGCTCTGGGTCGGGGGCGCCGCCGGCGGTCTCCAGCGGCGGGGGCTTCACCTTCCCGTTGCCCAAGGGCGCGGCGTCCCCACCCGCCACTTGGAGTGAGGACCAGGGAGTGGACATCTCCGCCCCCGGCGACACGCCCGAGGTGGCGGTGTGCTCCGGCACCGTCGTTCTGCACGGGATCGGTGGCTTCGGACCCTGGGCGCCGATTCTGCACTGCGACAGCTCCCTCAGCGGCTACAGCTACGTGTACTACGGCCATGCCGGACCGGCCGACCAGCTGCCGGTGGGCGCGCACATCGGTGCCGGGCAGACGATGAGCTCGGTCGGACCGGGAATCGTCGGCATCTCCAGCGGCCCGCACCTGGAGATCGGCTTCGCCGACTCCAGCGGCACACCGGTGGCCGGCAGCGCCTCGACGATGATGTCGCTGCTGCAAGGCGCCTACGGCGGGTAGCCGGAAGCCACATCGGGCTAGGCGTCGATCGGGCGGCTCGCACGGTACGCTCTGGCCAGCGCCCTCTTAGCTCAGCTGGTAGAGCACTTCCATGGTAAGGAAGGGGTCGTCGGTTCGAGTCCGACAGAGGGCTCTGTCGGATCGTCTTTGTTTACGGGGCTTCCGGGCGAGGACACGCCCGCCGGGGGTCTGCTGCGGGGCCG
>JALYXK010000024.1 GCA_030947145.1 Actinomycetota bacterium | reverse complement strand
TCGGCGATCAGCATCGCCACCTGGTCGCCGCGGGTGCGCAGGTCGCGGACCACCTGCAGCCCCTCCGCCCCCGAGCCCGCGCGCAGTATGCGGAAGCGCTGGCCGAACTCGCTGCGCAGATCGTTCGAGACCGCGGCCAGCACCTGCGGGTCGTCGTCCACCGCGACAATCGCCGGCCGCCGCTGCCGTGCGGCCGGTTCGCTGAGTGCGCTCACGTCAATCCGCTGAGAAACTCGAGGATCGCCGCGTTGACGGCGGTCGGTTGCTCCTGCTGGATCCAGTGACCGCAATTCGGCAGGATCACGTGCTCACGCATCTGGGGGACCATCTCCCGCGCGCGGGCCAGCGCGTCCCGAGCCCAGATCGTGACCACGTCACGGTCGCCGCCGATGAACAGCGCCGGCACCGTCACCGGGCTGCCCTCATGGGCGGCCAGCAACTCCCAGTCGAGGTCGATGGCTCGGTAGTAGTTCAGCCCGCCGGTGATCCCGGTGCGCTCCAACTCGGCCACGTAGAAGTCGAGATCCGCCGGGGCCAGCCAGGCCGGAGGCTGGTCGGGCACGATCATCCGGTCCCTCATCTTCGCCCCGTGGGGAATGCACAGACCCGTGCCCCGCAGGACCGGGATCAGCATCTCGTCGGGGAGCGTGGTGAAGTCGACGCCGGCCAGCTCCTCGGGCAGCGGGGGCGCGGCGGAGAAGCTGTAGAACCCGCCGCTGAGCCACGCCCGGACGTCCTGCTCGAACTCGCGCTCGATCCCACCGGGCAGCCCGAAGTACTCCTGGTAGAACAGCATCTCCGGGCCGGCGATCTCCCGCTGCACCTCGAGCGGGCGGCGCTCGCCGAACGGGCTCGTCGGCAGCGCCATCAGGCCGCGTCCACCGAACGGGATGCTGATGCCGATCACCGCCCGGAACACGTCGGGCCGGGTCCAGGCCGCCGTCCAGGCCACCGGGGCACCCCAGTCATGGCCGACGATCACCGCCGTCTCCTCGCCCAGGGCCTTGACCACCCCGAGGCAATCGGCCACCAGCTCGGTGATCCGGTAATCGTGAACCGCGGCCGGTTTCGACGAACGACCGTAACCGCGCATGTCGAGCGCGACCGCCCGGTAGCCCTCCTGCGCCAGTGCGCTCAGCTGATGGCGCCACGAGTACCAGGACTCGGGGAACCCGTGACAGAGCACGACCAGCGGCCCGCTGCCGGCGCTGACCACGTGGATCCGTTGAGCCCCCACCGCGAGAACCTGCGACCGCAACCGCTCGTCGATCCTGATCACGGGCCCGGTGTTCACCAGGGTGAACCTATCGCGACCGGGAACTTGACAACCTGCCGACCCCACGACGAGCAGCCAACCGAGGAGAGAACCCACCGTGGACCACAGCGAGCTCTTGGTGTTACGGGCGTTGGACCTGAAGGGGCGGGCAGGCGGCGAGGTCCTCGCCTCGGCCACCGGCCTGAGCGAGGACCAGGCCACCAGCATCGCCACCGAGCTCGTGTCGTCCGGTGAAGCCCGGGAGATACGCGACAAATTCATGCTGATGCCGTCCGGGCGCGAGCGGTTGGACGCGCTGCTGGGGCAGGAGCGGGCCGAGGTGGATGCGAAGGCGACGCAGAGCGTCTACGAGGAGTTCACCGCCGTCAACCGAGACTTCAAGCAACTGGCCTCGGATTGGCAGATGCGTGGGGGCGAGCCCAACGACCACAGCGACTCCGCGTATGACCAGACGGTGATGGACCGGCTCCCGGATATCCACCGGCGCGTCGGTCGCGTGGTCGAGCGGGCGACGTCGATCGCGCCGCGGCTGCAGCCCTATGGGGCCCGGCTGCAAGGCGCGCTGGAAATGGTCCAGGCCGGCGACAGCACGTGGCTGCTGGGGCCGCTGATCGACAGCTATCACACGGTGTGGTTCGAGCTGCACGAGGAGCTGATCGGGCTGGCCGGTTTCTCCCGTGAAGCCGAGGCGGCCGGCGGCCGGGCCGAATGACGACGGGATAGGCTGAGCCGATGGCGCTCTTGATCCTCAGCGGTGAGCTCGACGCCGACCCCGACGTGCTCGGGGGCAAGGCCTGGAGCATCGCCAAGATGCTCCGGCACGAGATTCCGGTACCGCCGGCCTTCGTGCTGAGCACCGAGGAGTGCTCGCGCTACTACGACGCCGGGCGCCAGATCCCGGCGGACGTGCTCGAGCAGCTTCCCAGGGCGATGGTCCAGCTCGAGTCGGTGACCGACCGCACCTTCGGCCGGGGCGAGCGCCCGCTGCTGGTCTCGGTGCGCTCGGGCGCCCCGGTCAGCATGCCGGGGATGATGGACACCGTCTTGAACCTCGGCATGACTGACCAGGTGCAGGAGGCCCTGGCCCGGGCCACCGGCAGCGCCGAGTACGCCGCCGACACCCGCCGGCGGTTCCTCGGGCAGTACGAGAAAGTGGTGGGCGAGGCCGCCCCGGCCGAGCCGTGGGACCAGCTCAGACGGGCGATCGCCGCCGTGTTCGACTCCTGGCAGTCAGAGCGGGCCGGGCACTATCGCCGCGAACAGGGGATCTCCGCCGAGGGCGGCACCGCGGTGACCGTCCAGGCGATGGTGTTCGGCAATCTCGATGAGCAATCCGGCACCGGCGTGCTGTTCTCCCGCGACCCAACCGGCGCTACCGGGCACCCCTATGGGGAGTGGCTGCCGCAGGGACAGGGCGAGGACCTGGTCTCGGGCGCCTTCGACCCGCGGCGGCTCGATGACCTGGCCTCCGCGTTGCCGGCCGTACACGCCCAGCTGCTCGAGGCCGCGCACCGCCTGGACCAGGCCGCCGGCGCCGCGCAGGACATCGAGTTCACCGTCGAGAGCGGAAAGCTGTGGCTGCTGCAGTGCCGCCGGGCCAAGGTTCACCCGCGGGGCGGCCCGACCGCCGACGTCGCCGCCCGCGCCGGCGCGACCGTGCTGGCCAGGGGCACGCCCGCCTGCCCCGGGTTCGTCACCGGCCTCGTCGTCACCGGCGTCGAGGACGCCGAGAACCGCGCCCTCGAGGGCGAGGACATCATTCTGGCCCGTCCCACCACCAGCCCCCACGATGTCCGGGCGATGTCCGTGGCCGTCGGGATCCTCACCGAGACCGGGGGCGCCACCTCCCACGCCGCGGTGGTCAGCCGCGAGCTCGGCGTGGCCTGCATCGTCGGGTGCGGCGCGGGGTCGCTGGCCGACCTCGACGGCAAGGTCGTGACCCTCGACGCCAACCACGGCGAGGTGCTCGAGGGAGCCGTACCGGCCGCCGCCGAGGCGCGATGAACCAGCTTGCCCCTCCAGAGCAGACCGATTCAAGGCCTCGGGGCTCAGCTTCGCCGCGCTGGCCTGGGACCCTCCCGATGCCCCGCTCGCGTTGTGCCTGCACGGCTACCCCGACACCGCCTGGACGTGGCGGTTCCTCGGCCCGTATCTGGCGGGCCGCGGCCAGCGCGTGGTCGCTCCGTTCATGCGGGGCTACGCGCCGACCGACTTGGCCCCGGACGGCGGTTACCAGGTGGGCGCGCTGGCCCGCGACGCGATCGAGGCGCACGCCGCCCTCGGCGGTGACGCCCGCGCGCTGCTGATCGGCCATGACTGGGGAGCGATCGCGGCCTACTGCGCCGCCTCCCACTCGCCGCACCGGTTCCGGCGCGTGGTGACGATGGCGGTGCCGCCACCGGCCACCGTATTCGCGCCGCTGATGTCCCCGCGGGGGCTGGCCGGGGACCTGCCGACAGCGCTCGGGCAGCTGCGCCTCAGCTGGTACATGCTGTTTCAGCAGCTGCCGGTCATCTCCGAGCGCCGGCTCGGCCAGTTGATCCCGAAGCTGTGGGCCGACTGGTCACCGGGCTTCGACGCCCGGCAGGACCTGGACCATGTGTTCGCGGCGCTCGACAGTCCGCGGCGACGGACGGCGGCCCTGCGCTATTACCGCGCCCTGGCCCAGCCCTGGTACCGCTTGGCCAAGTACGCCCCCGAGCAGGCCCACTGGATGAGGATCCCCGAACAGCCCGTGCTGCTGCTCCAGGGCCAGAAAGACGGTTGCATTCAGCCCGTGTTCGCCGAGCGAGCGCGCGACGCGCTGACGCCCAGCAGCGCCGTCGAGGTGGTGCCGGACGCGGGGCACTTCCTCCAGCTCGAGCGTCCCGATCTGATCAACCAGCTGATCGGGCGCTTCATCGCGGCGGGGTAAGGGCTAGTACCCCTCGACGGCGTCCAGCACGGACGCGACCCACCTTCGTTCTACTTGTCGCGCTGGTCGCGCCATTGCACCAGCTCGCGCGCGAGAGAATCGCATAGCCCGGCCGACCGGCCCGGCAATCGCTCCAGCGGGCGATTCTCTCAATGCAATGGCGCGACCCGCCTTCGTTCTACTTCTCACGCCTGTCGCGCCATTGCACAAGCTCGCGCAGCCGGCCCAGGTCGTACTTGGTGCCGTCGCCGCCGATCCCGAGGGTGATCTCGTGGACGCCGGCGTCGGCGAGATCGTCGGCTACCTCCAGCGTGCGGTCGCCGGCGCCCCAGACGCGCTCGATCTCGTTCGGGTCGCGCCCGACCTTGGCGCAGTGCTCGGCCAGGATCGCCGCCTTGGACTCGTAGGCCTCGCGATCGCCGAAGCTGTGCCACATCTGGGCGTGCTCGGCGACCAGCCGTAACGTCACCTTGGGGCCGGCGCCGCCGATCAGGAAGGGCATCGGACCCGCCGGCGGCGGGTTCAGCTTGGACAGGCGCTCCTTCATCAACGGCAGGTCACGGGCCAGCGCGCGCAGCCGGTCGGGGGCCGTGCCGAATTCGTAGCCGTACTCCTCGTAGTCCCGCTCGAACCAGCCCGCGCCGATGCCGAAGATCACCCGGCCGCCGGAGAAGTGGTCGATCGTCGAGTGGACGTTGGCCAGGAGCTGGGGGTTCCGATAGGAGTTGCAGAACACCAGCGCGCCAATCCGGACGCGCTCGGTGCTGGCGGCCAGGGCGGTCAGCGCGGCGGTGCCCTCCCAGTGGTTGCCGTCGGGGTCGCCGGAGAGCGGATAGAAGTGATCCCACGTGTAGATCGTGTCGACGCCCATCTCCTCGGCCTCACGCCAGGCGTCGCGCATCTTGCTGAATTCGCAGTGCTGCGGCTGGACTTGGACGCCAACGCGTATGGCCATGGGACCTCCGGAGGTCGAATGATCTAAAGCGGCCTCAGGGGTCCCGGGACGCGAACCCTTACGAGGCTACTACTTGATCGCGCAACCGCACGGAGGGCCCTGGTATTTGGGGCCCGCTTGTCCAACATGGACATATGGTCCAGTCAGCACTTAACTTTCTAGGCCAAACTGTCAGAAGAATTACCGCCAGTTCGGAGTGGCGACGGCGTTAGTGCTTTACGAGGCGCTAACCGCCCCCGGGCGAATGGGTGCATCGCGTGTGTTCGAATGAACGCTGGTGTTTGTGAACCAAATCGTCCCGGTGTTCGTATAGCTAGGACTTACCAATAGCCGGGCCAGACCTCGGTCGCCGGCAGGGGCAGACGGGGCGCAGGTGGCGCTTTCCGTCGATATTGACCAAGAACGTCCAAGGACGGAATTTCCATGCTCATAATCCTGATCGTCGGTGGGGTGATGGCCCTCGTGGCAGGCGCGATCCTGTTGACCGACTTCGGCGTTCAGCCGCGCACCCGGCGCCCGCCCGACCGTGATCGCTTGCCCAACTTCCACCGCTGGGCCGACCGCGAGCGCTCGCCCAACTTCGATCGCTCGGCCGACCGCGACCGCTCGTCCGAGCTCGACGCGTCGGGTCGGCGGCTTCACGCCGTCGCCGACCCGGTCGACCCCCGCTCCCACACCGTGAGCGTGATCATGCCCACGCTCAACGAGGCGGGCAGCCTGGCCTGGGTCCTCGAGCAGATCCCGTCGTGGGTGTCGGAGGTCGTCCTGGTCGACGGTCTCTCCACCGACGGCACCGAGGCCCTGGCCCGGCGCCTGCGCCCCGACGTCGTCGTGGTGCACCAGCACCAGCCCGGCAAGGGCGCCGCGCTGCGCGCCGGCTTCGCCGCGGCCACCAGCGACATCGTGGTGATGATCGACGCCGACGGGAGCACCGACCCACGGGAGATGCCGCGATTCGTGGAGGCGCTGGCCGCCGGGGCGGACCTCGTCAAGGGGTCCCGGCACATCGAAGCCGGCGGCTCCGCCGATTTCACTCGGATGCGCGCGGCCGGAAACCGCGGGTTCGTGAAGCTGGCCAACCTCCTCTACCGGTCTCACTTCACCGACCTCTGCTACGGCTACTGCGCATTCTGGCGCCACCATCTCGATACGCTCGCGCTGAGCGCCGACGGTTTCGAGATCGAGACCGAGCTGGTGCTGGGCGCGGTCAAGGCAGGACTGACGATTCGTGAGGTTCCCAGCTTCGAGCTCGCGCGCCGGGCCGGCACTTCGAACCTGAACGCCGCCCGTGACGGTCTCCGCGTGCTTCGCACGATGCTCGGCCAGCGACTGAGACGCCGTCCCGGCGCCCCCGGCCGGGCCGCCAGATTCAGTTTGCGAGAGGTTCGCGTATCCGCCGATCGGCTGCGGGCCGGCGTCGATGGTCGCGACCGCAGGAATCGTCGAGGCAGCGATCGCCGCGGCAACCACCGGGCCAGGATCGGCCACCTCGGTCCCGAGCGCCGCGTCGGAGAGCGCCGTCATGTCCAGGACACAGTCGTGGTCCAGCGCGTGGTCTACGAGTCGACGGTACCTCAGGCCCAGCGCCAAGCGGTCTGAGCTCAGGGGACGAGGTCGTCCGAGGTG
>JALYXK010000476.1 GCA_030947145.1 Actinomycetota bacterium | reverse complement strand
AGCACCCCCTTGATCTCTCTGACCATCGTATCGGTGAGCGCGTGGTCGGCCTTGTTGACCACGATCACGTCGGGGATCTCCATCACGCCGGCCTTGAGGGCCTGGATCGAGTCGCCCGAGCCGGGCTGCAGCACGAGCACCACCGTGTCGGCGTGATCGATGATGTCGACCTCGGCCTGACCGACGCCCACAGTCTCGAGCATCACCAGGTCCCGCCCGGAGGCATCCATCAGCAGCGCCGCCTGCAGCGTCGCCTCGCTAAGACCGCCCAGCGCTCCGCGATTGGCCATCGAGCGTATGAACACGCCAGGGTCGAGAAAGTGGTCGTTCAGGCGAATTCGATCTCCCAGCAGAGCTCCTTTGGTAAACGGCGAGGAGGGGTCGATCGACAGCACGGCGATCGTCTTGCCGCGCCCGCGCTCGAGCTTGGTCAACGCGCTCAGCAGCGTCGACTTCCCCACTCCGGGAGGACCGGTGTAGCCCACGACGGCGGCCCGGCCGGTGTGGGGGAAAACCTCGCGAACCAGCTCCCAGCCTTCCGGCTTGTCGTTCTCGACCAACGAGATCGCGCGGGCCAGGGCCCGCCGGTCCCCGGCGAGCAGTCGCTGGGCGAGGGATTGCTCGGTCTGCGGCATCCGAAGCGAGCAATCATGCCAGCCGATCGAGTGACAAGCGCATTACGATGGCCGCCGTGACCGCTCGGACCATGAAGAAGCCTCTGGCGCCGCCGAGCCTCACGCGCGAGGCACCGCCCCCGCTGCGCGGGGGCCCGCTTTCCTTCCTGCGCTTCGCCCGCGCGCATCACATGATCCACCGGGCCTACATCCCACTGATCGCGCGGTGGCTGTGGCTGAAGCTCCGCTGGCGGGGACGGCTGCAGACCGATGGACTGTGCTTCGTCCTCCCCGGCGTGAAGTTCGAGATCGGCCGTGACGCCACGGTCACCCTCGGGCGCTGGTCTTGGCTCGGGCACGGCTGCAAGATCCGCGCCCACGAGGGCCGGGTTTCCATCGGCGCCAAGTCAGTGCTGGGACAGGAATGCACGATCTCCTCCTACCGCGGCATCTCGATCGGCCGCGAGTGCATCGTCGCCGATCGGGTGATGCTGATCGATTTCGATCACGGCATGGTCGAGGTCGAGCGGCCGATCCGCGAGCAGGGGATCTACACCCGCGAGGTCCGGGTCGGCCACAACGCCTGGATCGGCTACGGAGCCTGCATCCTGCGGGGGGTTACCGTCGGCGACAACTGCGTAATCGGCACCAACGCCGTGGTGACCAGGGACGTGCCCGACAACGCCGTGGTCGGCGGGGTCCCGGCCAAGCTGATCCGGCTGCGGGACGCGCCGAAGACCTTCCGCTGGGCGGATTAGCGGCCGAGGACCGGCGGGCCTATGCTCCGGCCAGGACCGGGGCGAGGTTGCGGACCGACGGATCGAGGTCGGCAGCGCCGCTCAGGGCCCGCTCGAGCGCGGCGACGTGCTCGCGGACCCGCTGGCGCGGGTACTCGCCGGCCCAGTCGCGGTAGGAGATGAAGGCCCAGTCGCTCGCCTGTAGGGCCAGCAGCTCGCGCAGCGCGCGTTCGCTGGGCGTCCCCGCGGCGGCGAAGGCGTTCAGCTCGGCGGTGCGCGCTGACCAGGCGAAGTCGGCCACGCAGGGTGCGCTCCAGGTGCGCAGGTCGCCCCCCTCGCCCCAGCTGCTGACCCCGAGCCCCGGTGGCGCCGGGACCGGCTGGTGGCGCTCGAGCGCGGCGTCGAGCGTCGTCAGCCCCAGCCCCTGGGCCGCGGCCTGATCGACGACGGCATCCAACCAGCGGACGCCCTCGTACCACCAGTGTCCGAGCAACTCGGTGTCCAGCGCGCAGACGCAGAGGCCACCGTCGGCCACACGCGCCCGCACCCGGGCGACGAAGTCGCGGGCATGTTCCAGCGCGAGACCGCTCGCGCGATCGGGCTGGTAGACCGAACCGTCGATCGCCCAGATTCGATGGTCGCGCTCGGTTCGGCGGTCGTACGCGCGGTAGCCCGGGCTGGCCGGATAGCCGTGCGCGCCCCAGACCAGTCCGATGGTGGCGCGGTCGATCGGCCAGAGCACCGGCCCGTCATTGGTCTGCAGCGGTCGCAGGTGGCGCGGATCGCCGAGGCCGAAGCGATCGGTCAGCTCCACGCAGCACGACCGGACCCCGGCCTCCTCCAGCGGCTGATGCAACCACGGCGCGTGGGCGCATTCCGGCAGCCAGAAGCCCCCGGCCCAGTCTCCGAAGCGCCGGCGGTGCGACGCGATCCCGGTTCGCAGCTGGAGCTCGATCCCGGCGTCGGTGCAGAGCAGCGGCAGCACCGCATGACTCGCGCTTGAGGTCCAGCTGGAGTGCTCGCCCAGCGCCCCCAGCAGCCCTCCGCCCCGCCCCGCAACCCCCAGCGCCGCGAGCCGATCGGCCGCAGCCGCGTACTCGGCCGCCGAGCGCTCGAGCTCCGCCACCGGCTCGGGCTCGCCGCGCCCGTGAAACGCCTCGATGTCGAGCCGGTGGGACTCCGGCCGGACCTCCCGCAGAAAGGCCAAGCAACGCTCGAGCACGCCGTCGGCCTCCAGCTGGTCGCACAGCACCGGGGTCAGCGAAAGCGTGATCGGGGCGCGCCCGAGCACGTCGAGCAGGGGCAGATAACTGGTGGCGATCGCCTCCCAGAGCCACTCCTCGCCGAACGGCCACGTCCCGTAGCCCTCGACGTAGGGCATGTGCGTGTGCAGGACGATCCCCAGCTCGCCCCGCCCCGGGGTCAGCGGCACACGGCGAGGAAGTCGAGCGCGGTCTCGAGCCCGTCGGAGCGGATCGCGAAGTCGCTGGTGGCGATCGCCGGAGTGAACCGGTCGTAGAACGGCTTGGTGATGCGCAGGTGGGGATGGATCGCGTCCCAGCCGAGCTTCAGCGCCACTGCGTGGGCTTGCAGCTTCCGAGCGTGGAAGACGCCGTGCACCTGCACCGATCCGAACACCGAAGCCACCAGATCGCGGAACTCCCCGGCGCGGTACTCCTTGATGTGCCACGGATTGTCGGACTTCACGGCGCCCGGAGGCGCGAGCGTGAGCAAATTGGGAGTCGAGATGTAGGCGCTCCCACCGGGCCGCAGCAGCGAGCGGAAGTGCTCTAGCACCGCCACGGGATCCTGCACGTGCTCGATCGTCTGCAGGAACACGACGGCGTCGTAGGCGCCCGGCGCCCCATAGGTCTCGACCAGGCCGCGATCGAAACGGAGGTTCGGCGCCCGGTAGCGCAGCCGGGCGTGCTCGTGCGCCTCGGGGTTGGCGTCGAGCCCGAGCACGCTCGCGGCGCTCCGCGAGAGCACGTCGGAGCCGTAGCCCTCGCCGCAGGCCATGTCGATTATCTGGCCGCCGCCGACGCGGGCGGCGATCCATTCGTAGACGACGAGATGCCGGCGATACCAGTAGTTTTCGGCCGGGACGTCCGGGAGCGTGCGCTCGCCGGTGAGCTCGAGCGGCGGCACCCCGGTCGGCTGGTGTTGTTGAACGTAACCGTTTGCTGGCACGGGCGGACAGGGTAATGTGCTCGCGCCATGGAGGCGCTTCGCTCACCCGACGAGATCCGCGACGTCAATACCCGCTACCACGACGTCGCCGCCTCGAGCTACGACTCCAAATGGGGCATCGACTTCGGCGAGATCGGGCGGTCGCAGGTGCTCGGCAAGCTGAGCAAGGTGCTCGGCGACGAGATCGAGCCCGGCTACGAGCGCTCGCTGGAGATCGGGGCGGGCACCGGTTACTTCAGCCTCAACCTGATGCAGGCCGGGGTGGTGAAGCAGGCCACCTGCACCGATATCTCCCCGGGCATGGTGACCACGCTCAGCGCCAACGCGGCGCGCCTGGGCCTGAAGGTCAAGGCGGCGCGGGCCGACGCCGAGGCGCTCCCGTTCCCCGATCGAAGCTTCGACCTGGTGCTCGGCCACGCCGTGCTGCATCATCTGCCCGATCTCGAGAGCGCGTTCGCGGAATTCCACCGGGTCCTGCGGCCCGGCGGGCGTCTGGTGTTCGCCGGCGAGCCGTCGCGCTTCGGGGATCGACTGGCCCGGATCCCGAAGCGCAGCGCGCAGTCGCTCTCACCGCTGTGGCGGAGGCTGATGCGGGCCCGCCCGGCGCCGGCACCGGGCGGCGGCGGCGCGGAGGACGAGCACGAACATGCGCTCGAGCATGTGGTCGATATCCACGCCTTCGTCCCGGCGGACCTGGCCGGGCACGCCAAGCGAGCCGGATTCGAGGAGGTCAAAGTCCGGGGCGAGGAGCTGGTGGCGAGCTGGTTCGGCTGGTTCAACCGGGCGCTGGAGGCCAGCGCCACCCCCGAGGACGTGCCGATGCTCTGGCGCAAGTACGCCTTCCACGGCTATCTCGTGCTGCAGCGCCTAGACCACCACGTGCTCGAGCCGAACCTTCCCCCCGCGCTGTTCTACAACCTTCTGCTCAGCGCCCGCCGCCCTTAGCGGCGCGAGGCCGTCGGAGAATCTCCCAACTCGAATTGCCCCCCGGCATTCGGACCTAAACTGGGTCGTGATGCCCGACCGGCTCACGCGCAATTTCCCCTTGTTTCCCCTGGGCATCGTCGCGCTCCCCACCGAGCCCGTCCCCCTGCACATCTTCGAGCAGCGCTACAAGACGATGATTAACGAGTGCCTGACCCACGAGCGGGAGTTCGGGATCGTCTGGCTCTCCGACGAGGGGCTGCGCGAGGTCGGCTGCGCCTGCGCGATCGATCGCGTGCTCGAGCGGCTGGATGACGGGGCCATGAACATCCTGGCCAAGGGCACCCGTCCGCTGCGCGTGGTCGAACGCCAGGGCCATCTGGCCTACCCCGCCGGCGTCGTCGAGTTCCTCAAGGACCGCCCGGACAGGCTTGATCCCGGCCTGCGCGCGGAGGCCCACGAGGCCTACGCCGATCTGGTCAGGCGCGCCGCCGGGCGCGAGCCGGACGCCGAGGAACTGGCCGAGATGGGCGCCTATCAGATGGCCGCCACCGTCGATTTCGGGCTGGATGCCAAGCAGGGGCTGCTGGACCTGCGCTCGGAGAACGCTCGCCTGCGCTTGATCACCCGGCTGTTCCGGGCGGCGATCAAACGCCTCGACTTCGTCGACCGCGCCCAGACCCGGGCCCGCTCCAACGGCAAGGTCCGCTTCGGTTGAACCCAATCGGGGCCCCCGAGAATTCGCGCTAGCGAATTCTCGCCAGCGCCGAAGGCGCCATTCTCGCAATGGATCGGCGCCAGCCGATTTCACAGTTTCACGGGGTGCCGGCGACGATCGTGAAGACGGCCATGAAGGCGCCGAACAGGATGCAGTAGATGCCGAACGGAATCAGGTTCCGCGACTTGAAGTACTTGGTGAGGAAGTGAACGGTGACGACCGCGGTGGCGGCGGCGCAGACGGCCGCGATCACCGCCGGGCCGCGGACGCCCTTCCCGAGCGGCCCCGTCAGGTCGCTGAGCTTGTAGAGGCCGGCCGCCAGGATCGGCGGCGTGGCGAGCAGGAAGGCAAACCGCGCGGCGTCGCTGTTGTCGAGTCCACGGGCCAGACCCGCGGTCATGACGACGCCGTCTCGACTGATCCCGGCGATCAGCGCCGAGGACTGGGCGACGCCGATCACGCCGGCCTCTTTGAACTCCAGCGTGTCCAGGCGGCGAGCCCCGTCGGCCTTGGTGCCCTCGCGCAGCGCCAGCGCCCGCACCT
>JALYXK010000334.1 GCA_030947145.1 Actinomycetota bacterium | reverse complement strand
CCGCGCTCTACCACCGGACCGGCGGGAGCTATCAGGTGGCCAACTCGGTCTTCGCCCAGGCCGCGGGGGGCCTGTTCGGCCAGGGCTTCGGCGAGGCCACGCTGACCATCCCCAACTCGCATCCCGCCGCCTATCTGCTGCCCGCCCCGCAGACCGACATGATCTATGCCGTGATCACGGATGAGCTCGGGCTGTTCGGCGGGGCGGCGGTGATCCTGACCTATCTGCTGTTCATCGCCCGAGGCTTCAAGGCGGCGGTGATGGCCCGCGACTCGTTCTCGACACTGCTGGCCGTCGGCCTCAGCTCGGTGTTCGCGCTGCAGGTGTTCGTGATCGTCGGCGGAGTCACCCGAGTGATCCCGCTGACCGGCGTGACCCTGCCGTTCATCTCCTACGGCGGCTCGTCGATCATCGCTAACTTCGTTCTGCTGGCACTGCTGCTGCTGGTCTCCGACCGCTCGCGCCGGGTGACCACGTGAACGGCCCGATCGTCAAGCTCTTCGGCTTCGTGGTGCTGCTGTTCGCGCTGCTGATCGGCTGGACCTCGCGGTGGACCGTGTTCGACGCCAAGTCGTTGCAGAACGATCCCCTCAACGTCCGCACCCTGATCGACGAGCTGAAGATCGAGCGCGGCCGGATCCTGGCCGACGATGGGACCGTGCTGGCCAGGTCGGTGAAGGCGGGCGGCGGAACCTGGCGGCGCACCTATCCGACGGGGCCGCTGTTCGCGCAGGCCATCGGCTACTCGATCGCCGCCCAGGGGCGGGCCGCCGGACTCGAGCAGTCACGCGGCCAGGAGCTCCGCGGACTCCAGACCGGCCTCACCTCGATCCTGGGCCAGCTTACCCGGCGCCGGGTCGGCGACGACGTCTACACCACGCTCGACCCTAAGGCCCAGGCGCTGGCCGTCAAGGAACTGGCCGGCCGGGCCGGCTCGGTGGTGGCGCTCAACCCGCAGACCGGGGCGGTCAAGGTGATGTACGCGAACGCGAGCTACGACGACAACCACCCCGACCGCACCGGACCCGGAATCTCGACCTTCAACCGCTCGACTCAGGCGGGCTATCCGCCGGGCTCGACATTCAAGATCGTCACCGCCACGGCCGGGATCGACAGCGGCGCCTACACTCCCGACTCCCTGATCAACGGCAAGTCGCCGATCACCGTCTCCGGCGTGCCGCTGGCCAACGATGCCAATGAGCAGTTCGGCCCGATCAGCCTCAGCCAGGCGCTGACCCAGTCGGTCAACACGGTGTTCGCGCAGGTGGCCGAGCACGTCGGCCGCCCGACGATGACCAAGTACATGCAGCGCTTCGGCTTCTACGCCAAGCCGCCGCTGGACTATCCGCCCGACGAGCTCGACGCCAGCCGGCCGTGGTCGCCGGGCCCGCGGTCGCGGCCGTATCGACCCGGCAGCGCCAGCGAGGACATCGGCCGGATCGGGATCGGCCAGGGCGGTCTGCAGGTCACCCCGCTGCAGATGGCCATGGTCGCCGCGGCGGTGGCCAACGGTGGGAAGCTGATGATGCCCCACCTGGCCAGTCGCGTGGTCAACCAGGACGGTCAGACGGTGGAGACGATCCATCCCAGCGTCTACAACCAGGTGATGAAGCCCACCACCGCGGCCGAGGTCACGCAGATGATGCGCAAGGTGGTGGAGGAGGGAACGGGAACGCCGGCCCAGCTCGGCAATATCAGCGTGGCCGGCAAGACCGGCACCGCGCAGATCGGCGCCACCGGGACGAACCTGACCGAGCCGTGGTTCATCGGCTTCGCGCCGATCAACAATCCGCAGGTCGTCGTCGCGGTGACCATCGAGCGGACCCAGGGTGGCTACGGGGCCACCGTAGCCGCGCCAATCGCCCGCGACGTGATTCAGACGTTGCTGGCGGAGGGCCAATGAGGTGAGGGATGCCTGAGCTCTCGACCGGAACCGTCGTCGACGGGCGCTACAAGATCCTCTCGCGGCTGGGGGCGGGCGGGATGGCCGACGTCTTCCTGGCCGAGGACCAGCAACTCGGGCGCAAGGTGGCGCTCAAGCTCCTGCACCGCCGGTTCGCCGAGGATCCCGACTTCGTCGAGCGCTTCCGCCGCGAGGCGCAAGCGGCCGCGGGCCTGCAGCACCCCAACGTGGTCAGCGTGTACGACCGCGGGGCCTACGACGGCACGTACTACATCGCCATGGAGTACCTGCCGGGACGCTCGCTCAAGCAGCTGATCCGTCAGGAGGCCCCGCTCGATCCCGTGCGGGCG
The DNA here is from genome assembly GCA_030947145.1 of Actinomycetota bacterium. Lineage (GTDB taxonomy): Bacteria > Actinomycetota > Thermoleophilia > Solirubrobacterales > Solirubrobacteraceae > Palsa-465. The sequence continues at coordinate 17,066 of JALYXK010000334.1, read as the reverse complement.
ATCGACCTGACCATCCAGATCCTCAAGGCGGCGCGGTTCGCGCACCGCCGCGGCGTCATCCACCGCGATCTCAAGCCCCACAACGTGCTGGTGGACGACGGCGGCCACGCCAAGGTGACCGACTTCGGGATCGCCCGGGCCGGCGCCTCGGACATGACCGAGACCGGCTCGATCATGGGCACCGCCCAATACCTGTCCCCGGAACAGGCGCAGGGCCATGCCGTGGGGGCCACGTCGGACCTGTACTCGGTCGGGGTGGTGCTCTACGAGCTGCTGACCGGCCGCCTCCCGTTCGACGCCGAATCCGCGGTGACGATCGCGCTGCGGCACGTGTCGGAGGCGCCGGCGCCACCCACGGCGATCAACCCCAAGATCCCGCCCGAGCTGGAGCAGGTGGTCCTGTGGGCGCTCAACAAGAACCCCGCCGACCGCCCGGTTGACGCCGATCAGTTCATCACCGTGCTCGAGCGGGTCAGGGAGGCGATCGTCTCCGGGGCACGCGGCCAGCGCACCGCCAGCATGGCGGCGGTCAGCGCCGTGCTGCCGCTACCCGAGGCGCCGGTGCACGGGCCGCCCGTGGACCCGGGCACCGGCAGCTTCGTGGCCGCGCCGCTGGCCTGGGCGGGCAACGGCGAGCTGCCCCCGGGCGAGCCGCCCCCGGAGGAGGGCGATCGGCGACGACGCTGGCCCTGGGTGGCGCTGATCGTGCTGTTGCTGGCCGGTGGCGCGGTGGCCGCCTATCTGCTGACCCGGCCGACGCAGCATGTGGTTCCCAAGGTGGTCGGCGAGTCGCTCAGCGCGGCGCAGGCCAACATCCAGAACGCCGGTTTCACCCCCAACCTGATCTACCGCACCGACAACGCCAAGCCCGATACCGTGATCGGCCAGAGCCCGCTGGCCGGGACCGACGCAGACACCGGCTCGACCGTGACGCTCACCGTCTCGCAGGGTCGGGGGAGCGTCAGCACGCCGCCGGTCAACGGGCTCACGGAGGCCGCCGCCCGGCGCAAGTTGCGCCGGGCCGGTCTGAAGGTCTCCACGGTGATGATGGAGAGCTCTCCGTCGGTCGCCGCGGGGGACGCCACGCGGACCGACCCGGCCGTCGGTTACCCATTGCCCGCCGGGTCGGGGGTCACCCTCTACGTCTCCTCGGGTAAGCCCAAGGTGACGGTCCCGGACGTGACCGGGCAGTCGCAGGCGACGGCCAAATCGAACCTGACCAAGCAGGGATTCGCGGTGGCGACCACCACCCAGGCCTCGAGCACCGCGACCCCGGGGGACGTGATCTCCGAGAACCCGCCCGGCGGCTCCCCGGCGGCGCCGGGATCGACGATCACCATCACCGTCGCGACGGCGCCGACCACGGTCCCGGTTCCGGCGGTGGTCGGGAAGTCGCTCGACGCGGCGACCAGTGCGCTGCTGGCGGCCGGGCTGAAGGCGTCCTCGAGCCCCAAGGCCGTGACCAAGCAGAGCCAGGACGGCCAGGTGCTCTCCCAGAGCCCGCAGTCCGGCAAGGTGAAGAAGGGCAGCACGGTGGCGCTGGTCGTGGGCAAGTACAAGGCGCCGACCAAGCCGACGACGCCTACGGGGAGCACCACCACGCCGACGACGCCCCCCGGCACGAGCTCGACGCCGACCACGCCGAAGAAATGACCGGGCTGCGGGTGGTCGTGCTCGGCGGTGGGCGATCGTCCGAGCACGAGGTCTCGCTGGCCTCGGCCGCGTCGGTGGCCGACGGCCTGCGCGAGGCCGGGCACGAGGTGCGGCCGATCGAGATCGGTCGCGACGGGGTCTGGCGCGAGGCCGGGGCGGAGCTTTCGCTGCGGCCCGGTCGCGGTTTCGACGGCGCCGACGTCGTGTTCCCGGTGCTGCACGGCCCGTTCGGCGAGGACGGGACCCTGCAGGGGCTGCTGGCCTGCCTCGACGTCCCCTACGTCGGCGCCGGCGTGCTGCCCTCCGCGTTGTGCCTGGACAAGATCGTGTTCAAGGACCTGATGGAGCACGCGGGGATCCCCCAGGTGCGCTACCGCGCAGTTCCGGCTCGGCGCTTTCAGGCCGACCCCAGCGCCAGTCTGGACGAGGTCGGGGAGCTGGGGCTGCCGGTGTTCGTCAAGCCGAATCGGCTCGGCTCATCGGTGGGGATCGTCCGCGTCGGCGCCGCGGAGGAGCTCGTGGCGGCGCTCGAGACGGCGTTCGAGCACGATTCTCTGGCCATCGTGGAGGCGGCGGCCACCGGGATCGAGGTCGAATGCTCGGTGATCGGCAACGGCGAGCCAATCGCCTCCGAGCCCGGAGAGATCCTGCTCGCCGCCGGTGAGCAGGGCTGGTACGACTACGAGGCCAAGTACACGCCCGGCGGGATGCAGCTGATCGTCCCGGCCCGGATCTCCGAGGCCGCGCGGGCGCGCGTGCGGGAGCTCGCCGTCACCACGTTCATCAAGTCCGGGTGCTCGGGACTGGCCCGGGTCGACTTCTTCATCGAGGGCGAGCTCGTTCTGGTCAACGAGCTGAACACGATCCCCGGGTTCACCCAGACCAGCGTGTTCGGCTCGCTGTTCGCGGCCAGCGGCGTTCCGTATCCGGAGCTGCTGGACCGTCTCGTCCGCCTCGCGCTCGAGCGCCACGCGGCGGAGCGCCAACACCGCTACTGATAAACCGCAGCCCTGGTGCGTCGAGGTTCAACCAGCCGCGCTACGTTGGTTCGGATCTCGGAAGGGAGGTCAAGCATGAGTACGCGCGATCAGTACCCCGCGGGCGTTCCCTGTTGGGTGGAGACATTCCAGCCGGACCCGCGAGCCGCGCTGCGGTTCTACGGCGCCCTGTTCGGCTGGGAGTTCTCCGAGCCGGGATCGATGGTCAGCGTCGAGGGGGAATATTTCGTGGCCCAGATCGGGGGCCGCGACGTTGCGGGTGTCGGCACGCTGCCGGATCTCGGGGAGCCACCCATACCGGCATGGGGCACCTCGATCCTGGTGGAGAGCGCCGATCGGGCGGTCGAGCGCGCCGCCGAAGGCGGTGGCCGGCTGTTGCTGGGTCCGGTGAAGGCGTCCCGAGGCGGCCGCTGGGCCGTGCTCGCCGATCCCGCCGGAGCCGCGTTTGGCGTCTGGGAAGCCGGCGGTCGGGGCGGGGCGCAGACCGTCAATGAGCCAGGCACGTGGACGATGAGCTCATTGCACACGCCAGATCCGGCCGGGGCGGCCACGTTCTACGGCGCCGTGTTCGGCTGGGAGCCCGAGCCGATCGCGCCTGGGTCGCCGGTCATGCTGTTTCGACTTCCCGGCTACGTCGGCGGCGAACCGGAGCAGCCGATCCCGCGCGACGTCGTCGGCGTCATGACAGCGACGGAGACAGGAACCGACGGACCGGCGATCCCACCGCACTGGAACGTCAACCTGCGAGTCGACGACACCGACGCGGTCTCGGCGCTCGCCGCGGCGCTCGGCGGTAGCGTCCTGATGCCGCCAATGGACAGCCCCGGGTTTCGCAGCGCGGTGCTGCTGGACCCCCAAGGAGCCGCGTTCTCAATCAGCGGTAGAGCGTGACCTGGTTGAGCGACAGGCTGGTGTGGGTGCCCAGGCTGGTGATCCACAGCAGGTAGTAGCGGTAGGTGGTGGCGCCGCTGGTCAACGCGATGTTCTGCTTGCGGCCCACGGTGGTGGTGGCCGAGACCTGCTTCCAGCCGGGGTCGGGCCACTTCACCGGCGGCGTGTCGTTGCGCGCGTAGACCGTGGCGGTGAAACCCGGTGTGCTGGTCGAGATCTGCATCACCCGGGCGGTGGTGTCCGGGGCGGCGTCGATGTAGAGCCCGACCCCGGCCTTGCCGAGCTTCGCCGCGTAGTAGGTCTGGGTCTGCCAGAAGGTGTTCGGCTGGTTGTCGATGGCCAGGCTGGCGTCCGGATGCTCGTCGGTGGGGCTCCCCAGCGGGTTGAAGCCGAAGGCGCAGCTCGAGCACGGGCTCACGGCGGTCAACTGGCGGCTCGGGGCGGCCTGGGCCGGGTGGCCGGTGCCGTGGTGGACGCGCGTGGCCAGCCACGCCGCGATGGCGCCGCCGGCAGCCACCACCACCACCATCAGAACGATCGCCACGGTCCGGCGACGCACCCAGAAGGGAATCCTCCGCTGGGTCTGCGAGGGCAGCGTCCGCAGCACGCTGGTGACCTCGCCGGTGGCGCTGCCCGCCCGGGCCGTCTCGATGGCCAGGACATCCTCGAGGTCGTGGATCAACTCGGCGTCGTCGGCGTAGCGATCCTGCTGCTTCTTGGCCGTCGCGTTGTCGACCACGGCGGCCAGCGCGGCCGAGACCTCGGGACGCTTGGACTGCACGTCGGGTAGCGATTCGCGGACGTGCTTCATCGCCACCGCGACCTGGTTCTCGCCCTTGAACGGGACCTCGCCGGTCAGCATCTCGTAGAGCACGATTCCGACGGAGTAGAGATCGGACTGACCGGTGACCGGCTGGCCCAGCGCCTGCTCGGGGGAGACGTAATCGGTGGTGCCGAGCACGCGCCCGTCGGCGGTCAGGCCCTCCTCGTCCAGCGTGCGGGCGATCCCGAAGTCGGTGACCTTGGCCGAGCCCTCCTCGTCGATCAGCACGTTCTGGGGCTTGACGTCGCGGTGGACGATGTGCCGGGCGTGGGCGGCGCCCAGGGCGCGGGAGATCTCGATCGCGTAGGCCACGGCCTCGGCGATCGGCAAGCGGCCCAGCCGCCGGATCCGCTCCTTCAGCGTTTCGCCCTCGACGTACTCGAAGACGATGTAGGGACGGCCCTGATCCTCGCCGGCGTCAATCACCCCCACGATGTGGGGATGGGAGAGCTGGGCCACCGCCCGGGCTTCGCGGCGGAAGCGCACGAGATGATCCGAATCGGTCGCCACCTCGCGGTTCATCAGCTTGATCGCCACCTGGCGCTGGAGCGTCCCGTCGAGGGCGCGGTAGACCGTGGACATGCCCCCGGCGCCGATCCGGGCCTCCAATCGGTAGCGGCCGCTCAGCGTCGTTCCAAGCAGAGTGCTCATCTGGTTCGCCCTATTTTGAGGCACGCGGACCCCAACGACGTCACGGCCAGGTCATTTCGGCGTTAGGCGGTCGCGCGGAGGCCTTCGGCGTCGCCGATCAGACCGAGGCCCGGGAGCGCGACGCTGCCCGCCTCCGGCGTGAGCACGCCGATCACCGCCGTGCCCGGGTGATGGGACTCGAGCAGGCCGACGGCGTCCTGCGCGCGCTCGGAGGGCACGATCACGCAGAACCCGCAGCCCATGTTGAAGACCTCCCACATCTCGGCCGGCGAGACCTGACCGAGCCGGGCGATCAGGGCGAACATCGGGGACACGGGCAGCGGGGTCGAGATCTCATAGCCGATCCCGGTGCCGATCCGCAGCAGGTTGACCAGACCGCCGCCGGTGATGTGGGCCAGCCCGTGCGCGGGAATCTCGCTGGCCAGCAGGGCGAGCACCGCCCGGACGTAGATCGTGGTCGGCTCGAGCAGGACGTCGGCCACGCTGGCACCCCCCAGCTCCGGTGGACTGTCCTGGAGCCCGAGACCGCCCTGATCGAGCAGCGCCCGCCGGGCCAGGGTCAGCCCGTTGGCGTGCACGCCCGAGGACGGCAGTCCGATCACCGCGTCGCCGGGCGCGCAGGCGCCGCCGTCGACGATCCGCTCCAGCCCGACCGTCCCGAAGGCCGAGCCGACCAGATCGAAGCCGTGCGGGGAGGGGTGGCCGCGGATCACCTCTGGCAGCTGGCAGACCTCGCCGCCGGGAATCTCCACCCCGGCCAGCTCGGCGCCCGCGCGCAGGCCGAGCGCCAGCGAGCGCAGCAGCTCGGGCTCGGCCCGCTCGACGGCGATGTAGTCCAGCAGCGCCAGCGGCGTGGCGCCGACGCAGATCAGGTCGTTGACGTTCATGGCCACGCAGTCGATCCCGATCGTGTCGAAGCGCCCGGTCTGCTCGGCGACGATCACCTTCGAGCCGACGCTGTCGGTGGCCAGGGCGATCCCCAGCTCGGGGGTGATCCGGATCACGCTGGCGTAGTGGCCGGGGAGCGGCACGGCCAGCGGCGAGCGGCCCGGATCGATCCCGCGCAGCACCTCGACCAGTGCCCCGACGCCCTGGTCGGCGGCTCCGGTGTCCACGCCGGCGGCTGCGTAGGCGTCGCTCACGCCGGCATTGTCGTGCATCGCGCGGATGCGCCCCGGCGCTCGCGCAGGCGCCGCAGGACGACCCCGGCCAGGGCGATTCGGTAGGCCGCGTAGGGCAACAGCGAGCGGTCGCGCTCGACCTGGCGGATCAGCCAGGTGGAGCCCAGCGTGGAGACGAACGACGCCGCCGCTCCGGCCGCGAACGGGAGGCCCGCGGCGGCCGGCAGCCCGCGTCGCCGAAGCCGCACTCCCTTGAGCACGGTGGCGCCGGCGATTATCGGCAGCGCGGCATGGCGCGAGAGCCGGTTGGCGTCCTCGCGGGTGAACCGGCGCAGCCGGGCGGCGGCCAGGGTGGCGCCGTTGCGGGACACGCCGGGCACCAGGGCACAGGCCTGGGCCAGGCCCAGCCAGAGGGCGTCGAGCGCGCCGGCCTCGGCGTGGCCGCGGGCCTGCGGCGCCCGATCGGCCCAGGCCATGGCCAGCGAGCCCAGGATTAGGCCGGCGGCAATCGATCCGGGGGTGCCGAGGTGGTGCTCGATCGGCCGCTCGAGCGTGTAGCCGACCAGCGCCGGCGGCGCGAAGGACAGCCCGATCAGGGCCAGGCGCCGCGGGCTCAGCCCCCGAAACGCCTCGTCGACCTCATCGCGGAGGGTGATCAGCAGCGCCGCGGCGGTGCCGGCATGCAAGGCCACCTCGAAGGCCTTGCGCAGCTCGCTGTCCAGGGAAACGTAGTCCCAGTCCAGCAGCCAGGGCAGGAGCTCGATATGGCCTGAGGACGAGATCGGCAGCAGCTCGGCCGGCCCGTGCAGGGTCCCCAGGGCCAGCGCCTGAACGATCGACAGTCGCTCTGGCGCGCCTGGCTCAGGAGGCGACATCCGGCGCCGGGCCGCCGCCGCCGCCGCTCCGGCGCCGCACGATCAGGTAGGCGATCGCGCCCAGGAGGATCACCGCCGCGGCGTAGTCGACATATTCGAGGTTGTGCCGCCAGCTCACCCAGTTGCTGCCCACCGCCTGGCCGAGCAGGCCGAGGCCGGTGATCCAGACGATAGACCCGATCGTGGCCAGCGAGATGAATCGCAGGTAGGGCATTTCGGCTACGCCGGCGGCGTAGGGGAAGACCGCTCGTACGAACGGGATCACCCGTGAGACGAGGATCACCGGGGCACCGTAGCGCTCGAACCAGCCGTGAACGCGGTCGAGTCGGGCAGTGCTGACGTGCAACTTCGAGCCGTGGCGCTCGAGCAGCTCGCGGCGGCCGTAGTAGCCGATCGCGTAGGCGATCGTCGCGCCGATCACGTCGCCGAGCACGCCGAAGACGATGATCCCGATCAGGGTGAGATGGTGCTGGTAGACGTTGAAGCCGGCGAACAGCATCGTGGGCTCGGTTCCCGGGACGCCGATCACGCCGGAGCTCGCCGTCATCACCGTGACCCCCCCGTATCCGAGGTCGCGGATGATGTGCGTGGCCAAGGTGACCAGCGAGTCGGTGATGGAGGCGTAAGGGAGCAGCATCGGCGGCGAAGCCTAGACCAGCCCCCCGAATGGCGGCCTGTCCGGCGAGTAGGCTTGCCCGCTTGGCCGTCCCGCTTTTCGATACAGAAACCCCGCTTGCGCCCCTGCGTGAGACTATCCTCACGCGGATCGCCGAGGTGGTGCGGGAGGGGCGCTTCATCCTCGGCCCGGAGGTGGAGGCGTTCGAGCGCGAGTTCGCGGACTACCTCGGTGTGGGCCACGTCATCGGCGTGGCCAACGGCACCGACGCGATCACGATCGCGCTGCGGGCGATGGGCGTGCGCCCCGGCGACGAAGTCGTGGTCCCGTCCCTGACCTTCTACGCGACCGCCGAGGCGGTGGCCAACGCCGGCGCGCGGCCGGTGTTCTGCGACGTCGATCACGACACTCGCAACGTCACCGCGGAGACCGTCGGCGCGGCGCTGACGCCGGCCACCACGGCGATCGTGGCCGTCGACCTGTTCGGTTGCCCGGCGCCGCTGCCCGCGCTGCGCGAGCTCGGAGTGCCGGTGCTCGAGGACGCCGCCCAAGCGGCCGGCGCCAGTCTCGACGGCCGGCGCACGGGGTCGCTCGGCGCCACCGCCACGTTCTCGTTCTACCCCTCCAAGAACCTTGGCTGCTTCGGCGACGGCGGTGCGATCGCCACCGACGACGACGCGATCGCCGCCGACGCTCGGGCGCTGCGCTTTCACGGCTCCCGGGATAAGCAGAGCTTTGAGCAGGTCGGCTACAACTCGCGCTTGGACGCCTTGCAGGCGGCCGTGCTGCGCGTGCTGCTGCCCGAACTCGACGCCTGGTGCGACGGTCGCCGCCGGGCGGCCGAGCGGTATGCCGGCGGCGATCTCGGCCGGTACGTGGGTCTGCCCGCGGTCCCCGCCGGGGCGATCCCGGCCTGGCACCTCTATGTGGTGACCCACCCGGACGCGGACGGCCTCCTGGGCGAGCTCAGCCGCCGCGAAATCGAGGCCCGCGGCTACTACCGCCGGCCGCTGCACCGCCAGCCCGCGATGGCGCCGTTCGTGCCCGACGGGCTCGAGCTCCCGGTCACGGAAGCGCTGGCCGCCGGCAACGTTGCGCTGCCGATCAGCCCGGTGCTGGCCGCCGAGCAGGTGGACGAGATTGTCGCGACGATCGTCGAGTGGGCGTCGTGAACCCCACGCTGCACGTCCGATCGCCGAGCGCCATCGCCGCGTCCTCGCCGTGAGGGTCTGGGTCGACCTCACCAACTCGCCGCACGTGCTGGTGCTGCGGCCGATGATCGCCGCGCTGCGCGCGCGCGGGCACGAGGTGCAGGTCACCGCGCGGGATTTCGCCCAGACGCTCGGCCTGTGCCAGCGGTTCGGGATCGAGCACACCGCGATCGGCCGCCATCGCGGCGGCTCGCTCGGGGCCAAGACGGTCGGGCTGGTCGATCGCTCCTTCGCCTTGGCCCGCTGGGCCCGCCGGCGGCGCTTTGATCTGGCCATCGGCCACGGCTCCAACGACATCACCGTGGCCTCCGCGCTGCTGCGGATCCCCTGCTCGACGACCTTCGACTACGAATGGGCCACCGTGCAGCACACGATCAACTGCCGTCTGGCCCAGGCGGTGGTGGTCCCCGACGTGATCCCGCCCGAGCGGCTCTACCGCTACGGTGCCCGGGGCAAGCTGCATCCCTACGCGGGCCTGAAGGAGGAGTACTACCTGGCCGACTTCGAGCCCGATCCGGCCGTGCTGGCCGAACTCGGGCTCGACGCCGCACGCCCGATCGCGGTGGTCCGCACCCCGCCCGAGGTCTCGCTGTATCACCGCTTCGAGAATGACCTGTTCGCGCAGGTCCTGGACCGCCTGCGGGGGGCGCAGACGGTAGTGCTGCCCCGCACCCCCGGCCAGCGGGCCGAGCTCGAGCGCGATGGCGGCTTCACCGTCCCGTCCCGAGCGATCGACGCGCAGTCGCTGATCGCCTATGCCGACCTCGTCGTCTCCGCCGGCGGGACGATGAACCGCGAGGCGGTGGCGCTGGGGACGCCGGTGTTCACCGTGTTCGAGGGGCGGCTGGGAGCGGTCGACGAGCGCCTCCTGGCCGAGGGCCGCCTGCGCCAGCTCACCCGCGCCGCCGATCTGACGCTGGAGAAGCGGGGGCCGGAGAACGGCTCGCCGGACCGGGTGCGGCGGGATCCGGAGCTCCTGACGGAGCTCCTGGCCAACCCGGTCGGTGGCCTGTGCGACGCCTGACGGCTCTGCTCGTGGCGGTGGCGGCGGCCGTGTCGCTGGCCGGCGGGAGCCGGGCGGCGGCTCCGGCGGTCAGCGTGTTCCCCGTGCCCGGCAGCCAGGTGGTCACGCCCCAGGCCCAGATCGCCTTCCGCGGCATCCCCGCCGCCCGGCTCGGCCCGATCCTCGTGTCGGGCTCGCGCAGCGGGCTGCATCTCGGCCACGTCGCGGCGGACTCGGACGGGCAGGGCGGCAGCTTCCTCCCCGATCGGCCCTTCAGCGACGGCGAGACGGTGACCGTCGCCACCGCCCTGAACGTGCTCGGGGCGACGGCCGGACGGTTCACCTACGTCGTCCAGCAACCCGCTTACCGGATCAGCCCCGGCGCCCTGGCGACGGCGAGGCGCGTCCCGGGCGACGTGCGGAGTTTCCGCTCGCGGCCGGATCTGCGCCCGGCCGCGGTCAAGATCCTCAAGGCGGGCAACACGGCCCCCGGGGACCTGTTCCTCGCCCCGCAGGCCGGCCCGGTGCAGAACGGGCCGATGATCCTCGACTCGCGCGGGGGGCTGGTCTGGTTCAAGTCCGTGCCGAAGGGCGAGATCGCCACCGACTTCCGCGTGCAGCGCTACCGGGGCCGGCCGGTGCTGACCTGGTGGCAGGGTCGCTCGGGGGCCGGAGTGGGGGTCGGCGAGGATGTGATCGACGACGTCCACTACCACCAGATCGCGGTGGTCAGGGCGGGCAACGGCCTCAGTGCCGACCTCCACGAGTTCGACCTGACGCCACGGGGAACCGCGCTGATCACCGCCTACAACCCCGTGTTCGCGGATGCCACGGCCGAGCACGGAGCCGCGCACCAGGTCGTGCTCGACTCGGTCGTCCAGGAGATCGATGTCAAGACCGGGCTGGTGCTGTTCCAATGGGACAGCCTCGATCACGTTCCCCTGAACGACGGCTACACCTCGCCGCCCCAGAGGCTCAACTTCCCCTTCGACTACTTCCACATCAACTCGGTCGATCGCGACGACGACGGCAATCTCCTGATCTCCGCCCGCAACACCTGGGCGGCCTACAAGGTCAGCTCCGCCACCGGCCAGGTGACCTGGGCGCTCGGGGGCAAGCACTCGAGCTTCGCCATGGGCCCCGGATCCGGGTTCGCCTTTCAGCACGACGTCCGCGTGCGGGCGGGCGGTGACGCGTACCTGACGCTGTTCGACGACGGGGCCGGCCCGCCTCGCGTCCATGGGCAGTCGCGCGGGCTGAAGCTGAAACTCGATCTGGCCCACATGACCGCGACCGTGGCCGCCCAGTACCGGCACTCGCCCAAGCTGCTGGCCGACTTCGAGGGCAACGCCCAGCAGTTGCCGGGCGGGGACATCCTGCTGGGCTGGGGCCAGCAGCCGTACTTCAACGAATTCACCGCTAACGGAAACCTCATCTTCGACGGGCGCTTCGTCGCGAACACCACCAACTACCGGGCCTATCGCTTCCCCTGGAGGGGGGATCCGGTGACCCGGCCGGCCCTGGCGGCGAGTGCGGGACGCCGCCCGATGGCCTACGCCAGCTGGAACGGGGCGACCGATGTGGCATCCTGGCGAGTGCTCGGCGGCTCGAGCGCGCATTCCCTGCGTGCGGTCAGCACCGCCCGCGAGAGCGGGTTCGAGACGGCGATCAAGCTTCCCCACCCCCAGAAATACGTGGCCGCCCAAGCGCTGAACCGGGCCGGGCGCGTGCTCAACATCTCCCCCACGGTCCGTGCTCACTGAACGACAGCCTCACGTGGTAGCCCCGCCGGCGGCGCCCGGTCCGCAGTCTTTCCTGCGCCGGCACGTGTGGTGGGTGGTCGCCGTCGCGGTTGTGGCGTTCTCCGCCGCGTTCGTGCGCTGGACTGGCACACGGCCCGGGTACGACCCGTATGGCTGGCTGATCTGGGGATACCAGACGCTGCACTTGAACCTCGACCTCGGCGGGGCTCCGTCGTGGAAGCCGCTGCCACTGCTGTTCACCGTGCCGTACTCGCTGTTCGGCCACTACGCCCTGTGGCTGTGGATGGTGACCTGCGTGTCGGTCTCCTTTGCCGGCTCGATCTTCGCCGGACGGATTGCCTACCGAATCGTCGGCGGCGCCCGGCCCGAGTATCGCTATGCGGCGATCGGGGCGGCGATCTTCGCCGGGCTCGGCATGTACGGAATCCAGGACAACATCAACGGTGCGCACTCGAGCTACATGCACTACCTGCTCAGCGTCCAGTCCGATCCGATGATCGTCGCGATGATCCTGGCCGCGATCGATTTCCACATGACCAAGCACCGGCGCTGGGTGATCGCGATGCTGACCCTGGCCTCGCTCGGTCGTCCGGAGTCCTGGCCGTTCCTGTTCCTGTACTCGATCTGGTGCTGGCGGGAGTTCCCGGAGACGCGCAAGTTCGTCGCCGCCAGCTGGATCCTCACGGCGTTCCTGTGGTTCGGAATCCCGACGATCACCAACGGCCGGCCCCTGGTGGCCGGCGACCTGGCCCAGGGCTCCCCGCGGGAGCTGCACCAGAACAAGATCATCGGCACGATCGACCGCTTCAAGACGCTGAACCTGTGGCCGGTGTGGGTGTTCGGGCTGGCCGCGGTGGCCTGGTCCGGCTACCGGCTGCGGCGGCACGGGTTCCGCTTCAGAGCACTCCTGGCCGGGCTGCGCAAGCCCGGCTCGGCGGACGAGCTGGACTCCGACAGCTCCGATCAGCTCCTCGTGCTCCTGCTGGCCGCCGGAGTCGTGGTCTGGCTGATCGTCGAGGTGGCCTTCGCGCTCCACGGCTGGCCAGCCGTCCCGCGCTACATCTTCCCGCCGGCCGCTGTCGCCATTCTGATCGGGGGGATCGCCTTCGGATGGCTGCTGCGGGATATCCCGCGCGGTCTGAAGCTGCCCGCCTGGTCGGGCGCGGTGCTCGCCGCGGCGCTGGCGCTGGCGCTGGCCCCTGGCGCGTTGTCGCGGATTCGGCTCGAGCACAAGGACATCCGTCACGAGCGGCTCCGGACGACGGACATCAACCACCTGACGGCGACGATCAGTGCTCTCGGCGGCCGCGATGCCGTGCTCCGTTGCGGTCGGCCCGTCTCGAACGTGGAGTACGTCAGCATTCTCGGTTGGCTGACCCACCAGAACGACGGCAAGATCGGTCACCGTCCCCAGTTCGAGCTGCACAACGTTTACCCAATAGTGCTGTTCACGCAGTTGCGCAACGGCTGGGCCACCTATCCGTGGCACACGGCTCCGCGGAACGTGGCCTTCTGCCAGAGGATGAAGGCGCTCGACGTCTTCACCAAGGGCCACCCGGGCGGGGCCTTGTCGGTCAACACGGTGCCACCCAAGCTGACTTCCTACAAGGGCGCTCAGGCACCGAAGGCCAAGCCCTCGCACGGCTGACCCTTTCCGAATCTCGGGCCTCTAACGCGGCCTTATCGTGGATCCGACGTGTTCACGATTAGAATTGCCGCGCATGCGCCGGCGGATCAGATCCGCGGCCTTTCCCGTTCACCGCCACTCGCTCCCGCAACTCCTGGTGGACGGCCTTCTGGTCGCGCTCGCTTACTTCCTCGCCTTCCGGCTGAGGTTCACCGAGGCCCTGCCCGCAAGTTACGCCAAGTACGAGCACCTGCTCACCGCGACGATCTGGTGGGTGGTGCCGGTCGCGCTCGTCGTGCTGGCGGCGTTCGGCCTCTACCAGCGGCTCTGGACCTACATCGGCCAGCGCGACTACGAGGGGGCGGTCAAGGGCGTGATCGTGGCCACCCTGGTGATCGTCGGGGCGATCAGCCTGCTGCACCCGGTGCAGACCTCCTCCGGCCGCTTCGACCAGTCGACCGCGGTGACGCTGCCGGCCAGCGTGATCGCGCTGTTCTTCCTGATGATGCTGGCCTTCCTGGTCGGCGCCCGCTTCCTCGTGCACCTGATCACCGAGGGGCGGGTGCGCAGCTTCCGCGTGGCCAAGGGCGCTCGCGACGTGCTGGTGATCGGGGGCGGCGACGGCGGCCGCCTGGTGGTCCGTGAGCTGGCCCGCAACCCCGCTCTGCGCCTGCGCCCCGTCGGCTTCGTCGATGACGACCCGCGCAAGCAGGGGATCAAGGACGAGCACGGCCTGAAGGTGCTCGGCACCACCTCGAGCGAGGACCTGACCCGGATCCTCGACGAGGTCGAGCCCTACGAGGTGGTGATCGCGATCCCCTCGGCCCCGGGCACGCTGCGCGCCCGGGTGGTGACGGCCTGCCGCGAGCGCGGGATCCCGGTGCGGACGATGCCGACGGTCTTCGAGCTGCTGCGCGACGGCTCGGGCACCATGCGCGTCACCAACCAGCTGCGTGCCGTCCGCGTCGAGGACATGCTCGGGCGCGAGCCGGTGCGGATGGAGCTCGAGCGGGTCGGGGCCTACCTGGCCGGCCAGCGGGTGCTGGTGACCGGTGCCGGGGGCTCGATCGGCAGCGAGCTCTGCCGGCAGATCGCCCGGGTCGGCCCGAGCAAGCTCGTGCTGGTCGACCACGCCGAGGACAACCTGTTCGAGATCCTGCGCGAGCTCGAGGAGGAGCGCCACTTCAGGGCGGCCGTTCCCGTGCTCGCCGACTGCAAGGAGGAGGAGCGGATGCGCGAGGTGCTCGCCGAGCACCGGCCGACGGTCGTCTTCCATGCCGCCGCCTACAAGCACGTGACGATGATGGAGCTCAACCCGGTCGAGGCGGTGCGCAACAACGCCCTGGCCACGCGGCTGGTGGCCCGGATCGCTGGGGAGATCGGCGTCCGGCACTTCGTGCTGGTCTCCACCGACAAGGCGGTCAAGCCGGCCACCGTCATGGGCGCGTCCAAGGCGCTGGCCGAGTGGGCGGTGGAGGCCGCCGCGGCGAAGCATCTCGGGACCACCTACTCGACCGTGCGATTTGGCAACGTGCTCGGTTCCTCGGGCTCGGTCGTCCCGATCTTCCGCCGCCAGATCGCCGCCGGCGGGCCGGTCACGGTCACCGACGCGCGGATGCGCCGCTATTTCATGACCATCCCGGAGGCCGTCCAGCTGATCATTCGCTCCGGCTCGCTCAGTGCGCCGGATGACGCGGGGGCCGCCCACTATGGCGAGCCCGGATGGCGAGCGGGCGGCAACCCCGCGTCCGGGCAGGTGTTCGTGCTCGACATGGGCGAGTCGGTCAAGATCGTCGACCTGGCGGAGACGATGATCAGGCTCTCCGGCTTTGAGCCGGAGCGGGACATCGCCATCGAGATCGTCGGCGCCCGTCCGGGCGAGAAGTTCCATGAGGATCTGTTCAATCCGTACGAGGTCCAGCAGCACACGAAAGCGCAGCGGATTCTCCGCGCCGATCGGGAACCACTCGATCCGGGGTGGGTCGAGGACACGTTCTCGAGAATCAACCTGCTGGTGCTGGAGGGCGACGTCGCCGGCCTCGCGGAGCACGTGTCTCGGCTGGCCTACGCCCGCGAGGCTTCCACCGGCGGGACCGGCGCCCGGACGGGCCCGTAGACTGCGACCGCATCCATGGCGTCGATTCCGCTAGCCCTCTCGGTCCACAACTTCATAAACAAGGTGGGCGCCGACGCCGGGTTCGCCTCGATCATCGGGCTGGCGATCCTGGTGCTCCTGTATTTCGCCCAGGCGCGCGAGACCGCGACGCTGCGGGAGCACGCCGCCGAGGCGGCGGAGCGGATCCAGAACCTCGAGGCGCGGCTTTCGCAAGTGATGCGCGCGCAGTCGGCCCCGCGGGCCCCGGCGACAGCACCGCCGGCACCGCCGGCACCGCCGGCCAGAGCTCCGGGGGCCCCCGGCACCGGACCGATCGTCGCCTCGCGCGGGCTGGCCGGTGCCGCAGCTCCCGCCACCAGCGCCGGAGCGGGAAGCATCCTGCCGGCGGCACCCGCCGGGGTCGGCGCTCCCGCGCTGACGGCGGCCACCAAGCTGATTCCCACTCCCGGTCCCGCCTCGCCCGAGCCGCCGGCCGCGGCGGCCGGATTGGCCGCGCCGGTCGCGCTGCAGGAGTTCGACACCGGGGCGACTCCGGCGCCGGCCACGGTGGCCGGGGCCGGTAACGGCCACCCGTATGGGAGCGTGACCAACTTCGGCGGCGCGCCCTCGCCGGTCGCCGCTCCATCGGGGCCGGCTCAGCCCCCGCCCCAGGTCCAGATCCGGTCGGGACAGAGGCCGGGACAGGGGCCGGCACCCCTGCGGCGGCCGGCTGGGGTTTCGCGCACGGCCACCGGCGCTTACGGGTCCGGCTCGTCTCGGCGAACCCTCGCCGCGGTGGTGGGCGCGCTGGTGCTGGCCGCCGTGGTGATCGGACTGCTCGCGCTCACTTCGGGCGGCGGCAGCACGGCCAAGACCAGCACCCAGCTCGCCACCAACGCCCCGGCGCGGACGCGTGGCACGCAGCCGGCCTCGATCAACCCGGCCAACGTCACCGTCGCCGTCCTCAACGGAACCGCCACGGCCAAACTGGCCAACCGCGTCGGCGTCGTGCTGGGCACCGCCGGCTACAAGGACGGCATGATCACCAACGCCCCCGACCAGACCCACACCGCCACCGTGGTCGCCTATCTGCCGACGTTCAAGCGCGAGGCGCTGGCGGTGGCCAAGTCGCTGAAGCTCCCGAGCTCCTCGGTGCAGGCCATCGACCAGAACACCCAGGCGGTGGCCTGTCCCGCCGCACCGGCCCCCTGCCCGGCCAACGTCGTCGTCACCGTCGGCGCGAATCTCGCGGGCACCCCGTAGCTCCCGGCGATGATGAGGGACCTGCTCGAACTCCCTGATCGGAGCGACAAGCCGCGCCAGCGAGGGATCACGCACGTGCTCGACCGCGGACTCTCGGTCGAGGAGGTAGACGGCCTGATCGAGGTGGCCGGCGACTCCGTCGACATCGTCAAGCTCGGCTGGGGCACCTCGGTGGTCACGGGCAACCTGAAACCCAAGCTCGAGCGCTACCACGCCCACGGCATCCCGGTGGTATTCGGCGGCACGCTCACCGAGCTCGCGCTTGCGCAGGGCCGGCTCGAGCAGCTGATCGCCCGGCTCCACGAGTTCGGCCTCGAGCACATCGAGATCTCCGACGGGACGATCACGATTCCCCACGAGCAGAAGCTCGAGCTGATCGTCCGCCTGAAGGACGAGTTCACCGTGCTCTCCGAGGTCGGCTCCAAGGACGACACGCGGATCATGGCCCCCTACCGCTGGGTCGAGCTGATCCAGAG
>JALYXK010000468.1 GCA_030947145.1 Actinomycetota bacterium | reverse complement strand
ACCTCCGATCTGGCCCGCGAGCTGGGGCAGAGCATGCCGGCGGTCAGCGCGCACCTCGGCGTTCTGCGCCGTGCAGAGCTCGTCACGTCCTGGCGGACGGGCCGGCGGGTGCTCTACCAACGCACCGCGCTGGCCACCAGCGTGGTGGCGGCCTGCGGCGGCGTCCCGGACGCCCGCGCAGCCCGGCCCGCCCAGTAGAGGGACGTGCCGGTCACCAGCGGCCGGATGGCGCCGCGAGGTAGGCCACGGTCGCCGAGTTGTCGCTCGCTGCGCCGGTGATCTCCCCATGGTCGTTGATGTCGCCGGCGTTGACGAGTGTGCCCGGGTAACCCGGTACGAGGTTGTTGAGGTTCGACATCCGGCCGTGCCGCCAGAGGAAGGCTCGGCAGTTCGCGAACTGCGCCTGGCACGATTCGCCGACGATCTGGTTGCGGTCGTTCATGCCCAATCCCTCGGAGATCACGTCGCCGGGCAGCGTGCCCAGGTCTCGCATGCCCGTTCGGGCCGTCCACACGAACGCGTGCGGGAACAGGCTGGCCGGCGTCGACCCGCCCGGCACGTTGGCGAATCCAGCGACTACGCCCCGGTCGTTGATGGCATCCGGCGTATTCCACTGCGCGCCGCCGATGTTGCCGAGGTTGTGTACCCGGCCGTGCGCGTCCCAGAGCACCGCGTGCCTGGCGCTCACGCCGCCGACGGCCGTCCCGCACGCTCCGGAGATGCCGACTACCTGACCGCGGTCGTTGATCGCGACCGCGGCGCTGGTCGAATCGCCGGGCAACGGCGCCAGCTCGCGCGGGCGATGCGTCCCAGCCGCCCAGACGACCGCGCGGAACTGCCGCACCTGGGTGCCGGTGCAGCTGTCGTCGGCCCGGCCGTTCTCGGCCCAGCCGACGATCTGGCCAATCCGGTTGGCTCCGGCCGCAAAGCCGTTGTGCCCACCGAGCGTCGGCAGGGGACTCCGCTGCCCGTCCTGCCAGACGAAGCCGACGCAGTTATGGTGGGTCGGCGGGCCGACAAAGAACGCGTTGCAGCTCCAGTCCTCGCCGTCCGGATTGACCTCCGCAGTCTCGGCGAACCCGACGACGAACCGGTCGTTGTGCGACGGGAACGCGACCGCGCTGTTCTGGCCGCCGAGCGTGCCCAGCGCTGTGATCCGGCCGTCACGCCACAGCGCCGCCTGCGTGACTGCGTCCCCGGCCAGGTCGGCCGTCCCGGTGATCCAGCCGCGATCATTGATGCCGATCCCAGCGCTGAACTGCCCGCCCAGAGAGGCCAATTCGCGCACGTGGTACTCGGTGCCCCGCGTGTCGCGCGCCTGGACCGAGCTGCCGGAAGCGACTGACGAAACCGCAGCCAACGCGGCGATCAACCCAGCGCGCGCGAACTTCGATGCCATGGCTCCTCCTCAGGGTGGGAATCGATCACCCAGATCTTGCCAGCCGGTGCCGCGCAGCGGCAACGATTCCATCCAGCTGGAATCGAATACCACGTGCCCCCCGGAGCTTCCTGGATCGACCCGAGCGGTATTTACGGGCGGTGCTCGACGAACCTCAACCGCGACTGGGGCTCCGAGCCGACAAGCCATCCTGCCGGATAGACTTGACTCTGGATGCAAGGTCGCGATGGAGACGCACAGCAATCCGATGCCGAGTGGCGGGTAGACCGGGCCGCGTCGAGCGGGCGTCTGCGGGATTCCGATCCCGCCGCCGCGGGACCGGGCCAGGCCGGTGGAGGCTGGCTCGTATACACCGATGAGCAGGGAGCTCAGCGGCGTCTCCCGGCGGACATGAGCCGGCTCAGCAGCCGAGAGATCGCGGGCGCCGCGAGAGCAACCTCCTACGAGCTCGGAGCCGTCGATCTCAGCTACGCCCAGCTCGCGGCGATCGAGCGCCTGAACGAACTGCGGAGCGCTGGCGCCGTCAATGAGGAGAACTATCTCCGAGAGAAGCGCAGGCTCCAAGAACTCGGCTGACCGGGTGGCAGCGGCTCGATTCAGCTCCCGCTGAGTGCGTCCTTCGCTTTGCTCAGAACGCCGCGGTCATCGTCGGGATCAGGCAAGAGCTTCATTGCCCCGTCGACCTTGGACTCCAAGTGTAGGACAGCCCGTTCGATCACGATCACGCGCTGCTGCAGTCCTTCCATCATCTGCTCGATGTGGGCGACTCGCTCCTGCTGAGGCACCACGGTCTCACGCACGCACTCGACATCGCGGGCGACGGGCTCGAGCGCCAAGAGCAGCCGGGCGAGCTTCTCCTCGATACGCGGGACACTGCTCACCGCCTCCGCGATCGCCCGCAGATCGCTGGCCAGCGCCCCGGGCCCGCGCGTGAGTGAAAGTAGATCAGCGAGCGGGTTGCTCATCGGCAGCCAGCCCCGCCCAGCTGGGTCGACGGAGGAGTCCCCGCGACGGCGAGGGGCGACTCGACACTCACGATGGCGACATTCCGGGTCATGGATGAACTGCCTGGCTTCCCCGACGACCGACCTGGGCCGGGACAAGCCGCTGGCTACTACTCTCTACGAGAAGGCGCTTCAATCGGATCAGCGGCGGACTTCCTCGGGACTTCTTAGAACATTGACAGGGCCGTCTTACACGTGGTCCGCATCGTGCTGAGGGCACCCCGGGGCAACCCCGGGCAAACCGAAAGGACGAACATGTTCCACTCCATGAAGAAGCTGGCGGCGGGCGCCGCGGCGCTCGCCGCCCTCGCCCTCGGGGGCTCGGCAATCGCCGGTGCGGCGACGTCATCCACGTCGACGACCGCGACCCCGAGCACCTCGACCGCCCGAGGTCCGGCGTTCAACGGTCCCGCGCACGGAACCGCCGCACATGAGGACGCGGAGAAGGCCGTGACCGGTGCCGCGGCCGCGAAGGCTCAGGCCGCAGCCGTCAAGAGCGTCGGCAGTGGAACCGCTGGTGCGGTCACCGCCGACTTCACTGGCGCTGGCTTCGAGACCACCGTCACGAAGTCAGACGGCACCAAAGTCGAGGTCCACCTCGACAGCTCATACAACGTGATGCAGGGCCCGGGCGGCCACGGTGGCCCGCCGGTCGCCGCCTACGGAGGCTGACCCGGAATCGCCTGACGAGGGCTCGGCGTGTCGGCCGACCCTCGTCACGCGTATCCATTGACCTATGTCACTTCAATCGGTATATGTATATCGATGAGCATCGCGCTGGAGCTGACCCCGAAGACCAAGCGTCCACCCGGAGAGCCGTGCCGCGAGCCCGTCGTCTACCCCGATGTCGGGCGTGACCAGGCCGCGCGGATGGCGGGCATCGCCAAGGCACTCGGCGACCCCGTGCGCCTCCAACTCGTCGACGTGTTGCGCAAGCACGCCGGCAAGGTCTGCGTCTGCGAGCTGGTCCCGCTCTTCGACCTCTCCCAGCCGACCGTCTCCCACCATCTCAAAGTTCTCCGCCAAGCCGGAATCGTCGGCTCAGAACGCGAAGGACTCTGGGCCTACTACTACGTGATCCCCAACGCACTGAGAGAGTTTTCCGGATGGCTGAGCTGACCGACATCCGCGAGACGGTCCCTGCGGGATCGAGATCCGCGCCACGCCCCAGGAGCCCCACTCATGAACCCAATCTCATGCAAGCCGTCATCGCCGCTCACCAAACCGAGCTCGAGCGCCAAGCCGGCTGCCGCACGCCCGCTGCCGAACACCGGCGGGCAGTACGACCTCACGGCCTACTTGCCCGCGTCACCGCTCGCCGCGGTACGGCACCGTCCGCGGCCCGCTGCCCCTAATCAGCACCCAGCGAAGGTCGCGGAGTCCCGACCGGTTAGGACTCCCCGCCTTCCGCCTGCTGGGACTCATCGGCGCCATTGTGCTCCGAGCGGGCGCCTTCGCCGCCGAGCGACACGGCGGCTTTGGCGGTCACCATCTGGTAGAGGACGAGAAGTTGCACGATCGCGAGCGTGTCGGAGCGCTCGACCTCGCGTCCAACGGTGAACTGCCCGAGCCGCTCGGAGCGGAGGTGGCTGGCGAAATGCAGCCTCTCCCAGATCGCCTCTTGAATGCCCTCGGCGTGCTCGTGCGCGATGTCTCCGGGAATCTGAATCTGGGGGTCCGGACCTTCCTCGATCAGCGTGATTCCCTTGTCGCCGCTGTCGAGGAACGGCGAAAGGTCGGGGTGCGCGAGGCTCTCCCGCAAGACGATCTCGGCGTCGAGTTTGTTGGCGTCCCCGGTCTCGCTCTCTTTGAATGTGATGACGAGGTCGGCGTGGCGCTCCTGCGGCCGGATGA
>JALYXK010000461.1 GCA_030947145.1 Actinomycetota bacterium | reverse complement strand
TGAGCCCGACGACGCTGAATGCGGCGGAGGCCTCGATCCCGATCGTGTCCGGCAGCAACGCCTGGCTGAGCGCCGCCAGCGGTACGACCACGGGTTATGTGGTCACCACCAAGTCGGTGCCGACCGGCAACACCTTCACCATCACCAACGCCTCGGGTGTCGTCACCCGAACGTGTACCGGCACCACCGGCGGTTGCGTGGGTGGTACCTGGTAGCTGACGGCTTGTTGGAGTGGGGTGGTCCGCAGGCCACCCCAGCCGCGGTCAGTCGAACTGGCCTTGTCTGAGGGCTAAATGTCAAGCGCTTTGCCGCCGATACACAGAGCCGTGAGACAGCTGAGCCCGCAGGCGTGCCTGGATCGTCTCGGAGGGTCCGTCCGGCTGGCTCGCATCGCCGTGTGGCTCGCCGGAGGGGCAGGGGTGGCGCACCTGACCTTGAGCACGGCGGGAACCGGCGACTATTCGAGCGTCGCGCCCGTGGCCGGCGACAACGCCGGGCCGGCGATCGACGCGCTGATCCATGGCCATCTATCGAGCCTCGTCTCCCACCAGCCCCTCATGGGGCTCACCTCGATCATCGCCCGAGCGCCGTTCTCCGGTATCGCCGCGCAACTCGGCGCCGGGGGCCGGCTGGCCTACGGCTTCGGTGCGCTGGTATGCCTTTTGCCCGCCGTACTGCTGGCGGCCTGGATCGTCGGTCGGCCTGGAGCTTCTCAGCGGCAGCGCCTGGCGGGCCTGATCGCTGCCGGAATCGTGCTCGCCGGTCCGGCCACCGCGGAGGCCGTCCACATCGGCCATCCGGAGGAGGTGCTGGCGGCCGTGTTGGCCACCGGCGCCGTGGTGGCGGCAACGCGCGCTCGCGCCAGCTGGGCCTGGGTGCTGCTCGGCTTGGCGGTCGGTACCAAGCAGTGGGCTGTCCTGGCCGCGCCGTGCGTGCTCGTGGCGCTTCCGGACGGAAGGCGCGCTACGGCCGCGAAGGCGGCGGCGCTCGCCCTGGTCCTGTCGGCCGCCCTGCCGCTGGCTGCTCCCGCGGCATTCTCCCGCGCGGACGCGGTCGTCGGCGGCCTAACCTTCACCGACCCGTTCAGCCTGTGGTGGCCCCTTGGCTCGCCGATCCCCGCGCCCCTCCACGCGGCGTTCGTACCGAGCGCTCATCTGCTGCCGTTTGGCTTCACCCGCTCGGTCGCCGCCGGCTTCGGGCTCGTGGCCGTGCTCGGCGCGATGTGGCTCTACCGGCCTCGGCGGGAGGATCGGGAAGCTCGGATCGACCCGCTCGCCCTGCTCGCGCTGTGCGGCCTGGCGCGCTGTGTTACCGATCCGGATCCGCTGCAGTACAACTTCGTCGCCCTGCTGATTCCGCTGGCCACATGGGAAGCGGTGGAGCTGGGCAGGCTTCCTCTCCTGACGGCGATGGCCATGGGGTCGATCGCGCTGCTGGTCCGGGGATCGGTCGCCCTGAACGCCGGTGTCTCGGCGCACTTGACCCCGACCGCCGTGAGCCTCCTCTCAATCGGCGGGAGCCTGACGCTGGGGGCGTACCTGACCCGGCGGGCGTTGCGCGCCCGGGGGCATAAACCGGTCGCGGGGCTCGGCTCGGTGGCCCCGGCCTGGATCCGCGAGGGGGCCTAGATGGCTGCTACACAGCTCGCGCTGGCCGCCGTCTCCGGCCTCATCTTCGGTTCGTTCCTCAACGTGGTCGCCTACCGGCTTCCCCGGGGTGAGTCACTGGTGTTTCCTGGATCGCACTGTCCAAAGTGCGACATCGCCATCAAGCCCTACGACAACCTTCCCGTCCTCGGCTGGCTGCTGCTGCGTGGGCGCTGCCGTGGTTGCGACGGCCAGATCTCCGCCCGCTACCCGCTGGTGGAGGCGAGCACCGCTGCGCTGGCGGTCTTGGTCGTTCTGGTCAAGCATTCGGCTCCCGACATCGTCCTCGGACTGGTTTTGGTGGCGATCCTGGTGCCGATCGCGCTGATCGACCTCGATCGCCGGATCATCCCGAACAAGATCACCGTTCCGGCCGCGCTGAGCGCCGTCGCGATCGGCCTGGCCCTGCAACCGTCGCGCGTACCCGAGCAGCTGATAGCCGGCGCCGTCGCCGGCGGGTTCCTGCTGCTGTTCGCGCTCGCCTTCCCGCGCGGGATGGGGATGGGCGACGTCAAGCTCGCCGCGGTGCTCGGTCTCTTCCTCGGCCGATCGGTGGCCGTGGCGATCCTCGGCGGGGTCCTCGCCGGGACAGTGATCGGACTCGGGATCATGGCCAAGGTCGGGGTGGAGAAGGGACGCAAGACCGCGGTTCCGTTCGGCCCGTTCCTCGCCCTGGGCGGCATCATCGGGCTGCTCCTCGGGCCGACCCTCGTCCACTGGTATCTGCATACCGCGGTCTGAGCCGGGGCCGAGGTCCCGATCAGGGCCGCAGCGCCCCCGCGGTAGCCGACCGATCGGCCCGCCCCGTTCCCGATCCCGGGAGCGTCCAGATCGGTCTGGACGCTCTCAACTCCAACGGACGTCCAGCCGATGAGTACCTTGCGATGGGAAGAACCTCGGGGAAATCAATCGTCGGGCTGGACATCGAGCCCGGCTACGTCGCGGCGGTTGAAGGGCGCGGCGGACGCGTCGCGGTCGAGCGCGCGGCGATGGCGCCGCTGTCCCCGGGCGTGGTCCGCGAGGGCGAGGTGCTCGACGTGGACACCCTCGCCACCGTGCTCAGGGAAATGTTCGCCGAGCACAAGCTCTCAAAGCGAGTCCGCCTCGGGGTCGCCAACCAGCGAATCGTGATGCGGACGATCGATCTGCCGCCCCTCAACGACGAAAAGCAGCTCGCCTCAGCCATTCGCTTCCAGGCCCAGGAGCACATCCCCATGCCGCTGGACCAGGCCGTGCTCGAGCATCACTCCCTCGGCCTCGTCGAGACGCCGGAGGGCACCCGTAGCCGCGTCGTGCTGGTCGCCGCGCGCCGCGACATGATCGACAGCCTGCTCGAGGCCACCCGCCGCGCGGGTCTGCGCCCTCAAGGAATCGATCTCTCGGCGTTCGCGATGATTCGGGCGCTGTACCACCCGGGCGCCGATGACGCGACGCTGTATATGAGCGTAGGCGGCGTGACCAATCTCGCCGTGGCCCTCGGTACCACCTGCGTCTTCACCCGGGTGGTCCCGCACGGCACCGAGGCGATGGCCGGCGAGCTGGCCGAGCGCCGCGGATTGACCCTCGAGCACGCGCACGGCTGGCTCAAGCACATCGGCCTGCTGATGCCGGTCGACGACATCGACGGCGACCGCGAAATCATCGTGGAGGCACGTACCGTGCTCGGCGAAGGCGTGCGGCGAATCGTCGACGACGTCCGCAACTCGCTCGACTTCTACACCATGCAGCCGGGCGCCGCCGCCGTAGGGCGGGTTGTCCTCACCGGCCCCGCGGTCTCGATTCCCGGTTTCTCGGAGCAGCTCGACCACGGACTATCGCTTCCGCTGGAGGTTGGCGTCGTCTCCGAGGGCCGGCCAGGCGCATTCGGCAAGGTCGACGCCGGAAACCTCGCCGTGGCCGCCGGGCTGACTCTCGAAGAGGTTCCGGCGTGAGAGCGGTAAACCTGATTCCGGCCGAATCTCGCCGCGGCGGCGGGAGTCCATCGCGGACCGCGTTCACCCCGGTCCACGCGGTGCTCGGCCTGCTCGCGGTCGCCGTCCTGTTCGTGACGGTGTACGTCCTGAGCAGCAACACGATCTCCGAGCGCAAGAACAACTTGGCCAACCTGCAGGCTCAGGTCGCGCAGGCCAACGCCCAGGCGGCCCGGCTCACCAACTACGCGGCGTTCGCGTCGCTCGCCCGGACCCGCGCCGAAACCGTCCGGGAGATCGCCGCCAGCCGGTTCGACTGGAAGCGCGCGCTGTCGGACCTGGCCAAGGTGGTCCCCGCCAATACCTCGCTGCAGTCCTTGGTGGGCACGGCGGCGACGGGGGCCTCGACCGGGGCCACGAGCGGCGGCTCGGGCGCAGGTACGGGTGCCCTGAGGGGTGTCGTCGCCGCTCCCGCGTTCGAGGTCCGCGGATGCACCGGCACGCAGGAGGACGTCGCGCAGCTGATGTCGCGCCTGCGGCTGATCAACGGCGTCACGCGGGTGACGTTGTCGGATTCGCAGAAGGCGGCTACGGCACAGACCGCCACGTCAGTCAGCTCCGCGGGCGCTACGGGACCGCAAACCGGCTGCAAGCCGAACACCCCGACGTTCGATCTCGTCATCTTCTTCACGCCGCTGCCGTCAGCGGGCCCGAGCGGGGTGGCCACGGTCGCCTCCGTACCCGTCGCGGGCGCGACGGGCGCCGCCGCGGGCACGTCGATGCCCGCCGGGACGACCAGCACCCCCGCGGCCACGGCAGCGCCGACGGCCACGACGACACCGTCCGGCACGACCGCACCGTCCGGCACGACCGCACCTTCGGCCACCACAACGTCGCCCGCCCCGCAGCCGGTCGGCGCGAGCACCCCGAGCGGAGGCTGAGGATGACCACTCGAGACCGCACCGTGCTCATGGTGGTGGCGACCCTCGCCCTGGTGGTCGGATCGTGGCTGCTGGTGATCCAGCCCAAGCGCAATCAGGCCTCGAAGCTGGGGGCGCAGGTGACCGCGGCTCAGGCCCAGCTCACGGCGGCTCGCTCGCAGGTGGCGGCCGGTGAGGCGGCGCGCAGTTCCTACGCGAGCTACTACACCGAACTCGCCCGGCTCGGCGAGGCAGTGCCGGCCGATGACAACGTCCCCTCGCTGATCTATCAGCTTCAGCAGGCCGCGACCAGCACGGGTACCGACTTCCGGAACTTGGCGCTGGCCTCGTCGTCGCCGAGCACTCCGGCCCCAGCAGCGGCAGCAGGCACGGCCGCGCCGGCTCCGGCAGGGGTGCTTCCGCCGGGCGTGAGCATCGGACCGGCCGGGCTGCCGATCGAGCCGTTCACGTTCACCTTCAACGGCAACTTCTTCCACCTGGCCAATTTCCTCGGCCGCCTCGAGCGATTCGTGGTGGCGAAGAACGACCGCCTCCTGGTCAGTGGCCGGCTGATGTCGCTGAATGCGATCAGCCTGCAACCCGGACCGAATGGCTTTCCGCAGATCAGCGCTTCGATCAACGCGACGACCTACCTGACGCCCCAGTCGCAGAGCCCGCTGGGCGGGGCGGCGCCGGCCGGGCCCTCGGCCAGCTCCAGCCAGCCCGTCTCGAGCTCAGGCTCCGCCTCGCCGGCTCCCAGCGCCGCCGTCACCCCTCCCGTGCGATGACCTACGTCAAGCAGATCCTCACCGAGCTTCGCGAGAAGCGCCTATGGCCGGTGGCGGCCGTGCTGATCCTCGCCCTGATCGCGGTGCCGACCCTGCTGGCGAAGTCCTCGGGCCAGGCTCCGGCCGCGCCGCCGCCGCAGTCCGCACCGGCCGCGGCGGACACCGCCGTGCCTGCGGTCAGCGTCGAGTCGACCGCGACGAACTCGAAACTCAAGGGCCGCGCCCGCGACCCGTTCCTCCAGCAGAAGCTGGCGGCCGCCGCGAAGCCCGCGTCCACGGCCACGACGAAGTCGTCCGGCGGATCGACGGGCACCTCGGGCGGATCGACCACTTCGGCTGGGTCAAAATCGACGACGAGCTCCACTACCACCACCGGTTCGGGCACCGGCTCAACGCCTCCGGCGGTGTTCCCGACCATCAAGCCCAAGCCCGCGCCCACCGGGCTGACCGCCACCGAGACCTACCGCGTCACCATCGCCACGACCAACTCCTCCGGCGGCCTGGACACGACCGATTCGGTCGAGCGTCTGAGTGTCCTGCCCAGCCAGCGCCAGCCGCTGCTGGTCGAGCTCGGCGTATTGCAGGGCGGCCGCCGCGTGCTGTTCGCGGTCCAGCCCGGGACCATCGTGCGCGGCCCGGGCACGTGCGTGCCCGGTTCGATCGACTGCGAGCTCATCTCGCTGGCGCCAGGCCAGATCGAAGGCCTTTCGAGCGAGTCCCGCTCCGGCGTGGTGGGGGTCGCCCAGTACGCGGTGACGGCGATCGGCGTCGACAAGCATCCATCGGTCGCCACCGCGGACCGGGCCCGGCGGACGGAGTCGGCCGCTGGGCGCCGTCTCCTGGACAACTCGACGCTCACCAGCCTGTCGCTCTTCCGCTACAGCCCCAGCCTCGGCGCCATCGTCGACCTGCGCAATCTCACCGTCGGAGGTAACTGATGCGTCGTCTCCTGCTCACGGCATTGGCGTTCGTCGTCTCGCTGGTTGCGGCGAGCAGCGCGCAGGCGCTGGCGGTCCGCGATGCCGCAGCGACCTCACCGGGTCACGCTTACGGCGTCGCGCTCGTGCCTGGCACCAAGACAACTGCCACCCGAACCGCGCTCGCCCACGCCGGTATCGCGCCGATCACGGCGAGCGGTGCCTGCACCGATCCGGTGCTCCCGGTCGATCTGAGCGTCGGCGGAGTGCCGGGAGCACTGCCCGGTAACGCGCTCTGCCTCCAGTCGGGAGGCTCGGTGATGCATGAGAACGAGACGTTCGCCCTGACCTGGGACCCCGCTCGTCAGTACTGGCAGACGACGCGTAACTATATGGAGCAGTTCCTTCGTGACGTCGCCAACGGCAGTAAAACGCTCACCTCGCCGTACGCGGTTACCAGCCAGTACGTCGACAAGCAGCCAAACACCGACCCCGGCACCACGAATCCGTTCGGCCAGGCGGCGAATCATTCCCAGTTCGGCGGAGGCTGTATCGACTTCGGCCCCGTCGGCGGCTTCACGTGCAAGTTCGGGACCACGACCGCGACCGGGTCGGGCGGCGATGACTACCCGGCGGGCAACGACTGCTCGGTGAGTGGCACGAACCAGTTCTATGAGGCACCGGACGGGACCTTCGGCAACGCCCCCAACACCATCTGCGTGACCGACGCCGACGTACAAGCTGAGCTGCAGAAGATGATCCCGCAGATGGGACTGACGAGTCGCGCCAAGGCGGGCTACACCCCGCTGGTGGTCCTGCTCACCCCGCCAGGCGTTGAGCTGTGCCTAGACGGCAGCACCACTCTGTGCTCGGCCAACGGCACGCCGACGACGCCGTTTTGCTCCTACCACTCCCAGGTCGTCGTCAACATCAACGGCGCGCCCGTCAATGTCGCCTACATCGTGCAGCCGTGGACCGCCTCGTGGCATATCCCAACCGGATGCGACGAGCCGGACGTGACGCCGATTCCCGATCCGCCGACGCCTAGCCAGATCGCCACGGGAGTCGGACAACGACTGGTCAGCCCGCTGAGCCAAGCGCACATCGCCTCCATCCTCAACCCATCCTTCAGTGGTTGGTACCGCCAGGATGGTTCCGAGATCAACGACAACGGCTGCGCGCCTCTCAACAACCAGCGCGACAGCGTCACCGTCGGCTCTGCCTCCTATTACCTCCAGCGCGAGTTCAACAATGGCGGGGCAATCCAGACTGATCCGAACTCACCGCTCTGCGCGCCGTCCGTCCAGCTTTCCCCGACCTTCGTCGTCCCGAGTGCTGTCGAGCCAGGTGACGTCGTCCAGTTCGACGGCTCAACGACCGTCTCGTCGCTGATCGTGCCGAAGCTTGC
Source organism: Actinomycetota bacterium (assembly GCA_030947145.1). Classification (GTDB taxonomy): domain Bacteria; phylum Actinomycetota; class Thermoleophilia; order Solirubrobacterales; family Solirubrobacteraceae; genus Palsa-465. The sequence goes on along the minus strand of JALYXK010000461.1, from coordinate 5,708 downwards.
CTACCGGTGGAACTACGGCGACGGCACGACTGACATCGGGCCGAGCGTCGCGCACCTCTACACCAAAGCCGGGACGTACACGGTGACGCTGACGGTGATCGACCGAGGCGGCAACGTCGCCAGCGCCAATCAGACGATCGTGGTGCTGGGGACGACCGGAAACCCGGTGACGATCCCGCCGGGCAGTCATGGCAAGACGAAACTGCACGCGCGCCTGCAGCTCGTGCCCCAGGGTCTGCGGGCGATGCTTCGCTCCGGCCTCGCCGTCCGGGTCAGCAGCAACCTACGGGCCGATGGAATTGCGACGCTGTCGATGTCGCGCAAGGCGGCCAAACGGGCCGGGATCCGGTCCGGACGCGGGGTCGCGGTGATCATCGCCCGAGGCACAGTTTCGGGGCTCAAGAACGGAACCGCGAACCTTCACCTACACGTCTCGCGGGCCATCGCCAGGAAGCTGGCGCGGCTCAGGCACGTGACGCTCACGGTGCGCCTGATGCTGGTGTCGGCCGGCGGAAGCCACTTCGCCATCGACGCCGCCGGCCATTACTGAGTCGCGCGCGGTGAATCGCTTCCGCGTCAGGATCGCGCGCCGATTGGCCGTCCAGGCGGGCTACACGCTGATCGAGCTGTTGATCGTGATGTCGCTCTCGACGGTCGTCGTCGGCGTGCCCATGGCCTTCGTCGTGATCTCCCTGACCCAGCAGAACGTCGCCTCGAGCCGGACGGCGGCGTCAGATCAGGAGGAGATCGGCGTCGCCCGGCTGACTCGAGATCTCCGCTCTGTGGTTCAGAGCACGACGACCGCGTTCGCCTGGGGGTCGACCAGCGCCTCGGTGAGCCTGACCATTCCGGTCCCTGGGACCGGCGGAAGTTCCACCGAGACCGTGGCGTGGAACTGCGCGTTCACCTCCAGCGGACTCGGATCCTGCACGCGGGCGGTCAACGGAGGGTCGGCGGTCAAGCTGGTGTCGAACGTCGTCGGTGTCAGCTTCAGCCCAGTCGACTCCGGCGGCGTCGCGCTGGGCGGGAGCAGCGCCCCCTACTCAGCGACGAATCCGGCCTACGTCGGAATCACCGTGAAAGTCCTCGACGTCAGCCAGCTCGACACCTCGGCTTCGCACGGTGTGACGGGCATTTCCAACCCGATCACGCTGCAAGCCGGCGTTGACCTCAGGAACAACTCGCTATGAGGGCGCTCCGCGACGATCGCGGCTTCACGATGATCGAGCTGATGGTCTCGATGTTCGTGTCCATCCTGGTGGTGGGCGCGCTCAGCCTGCTGTTCGTCGAGTCCAACAACAGCTCGTTGGCCAGTCAGCGCCTGATCAGTCGCTACTCGATCCTCGAGCAGCAGATGGAGCGGATCCGGGAGACCGTGAAGCAGTACGGCTTCAGTGCCCTCGCGTTGAGCACCGCGCCGTCAGCTGGCATCAACTCGCCGCTGGCCGTCGACCCGACCAATCCAAACGACTTCATCAGTGGGACTGGATGCGCGCAGGCGTTCACCGTCGAGAGCAACTACAACCTCACCACGGAGGCCTTTCCGAGCACGCAGAAGGTAGCCGACAATCCGGAGCCGCTGCTGGTCAACGGATGCACGGTCGCGGGCACTGCGATCAGCGGTGGCCAGCTCGCGGCGGTGAAGTGCGCGGACCTGTCAAACGGGACGACCTATGCCGACCCGCTTACCGCCGGAGCGTATCCGTCATGCGGCACCGTCGTCACGGCGGGCGACCCGTACGCGACCATCAGCACGTTCGTCACACAAACCACGACCGCCGGCTGCAACACGGCCTTGTCGGGCAGCTGCGGCGCCGATGTCCGGCGGGTGATCCTGGCCGTCACCTTGAGTTCACAGGCGACCGACATCGGCGCCAACTACCCGGCCTACGCAACGACCATGATCGCCAACCCCGTGGCCAGCAACCAGTCGAACACGGCGAGCGGGCTGAAGCTCCTCGGGGTGATCTCGTGAATTCCCGCGCTCTCCTCATCCGGGGGCGGGGCTGGGTGGCTGACCGGCGCCGGCTCCTCGCCGGCGAGGACGGATTCATCATGGTCATCGTCATGCTGCTGATCGTGATCGGGCTGGCCGCCGGGGCGGCGGCGCTGAGCGAAACGCTCAGCGCCCGCGGACACGCCACGCACGACGAGCGCTCGGCGCGGGCGCTCCAGGCGGCGGACGCGGGGATCCAGGCCGAGCTCTACCGGGCCGGCCAGGTCAACCTCGGGGGGCAGAAGCTGACCAACGGCCTCAGCCTGAGCTCGATCTTCAGCCAGCTGCTGACCTGCCCCGTGCCGCAGGTCAACGCCGGCGGCCAGGTGATCGGCCTGCAGTTCGTCGCTCTCGCCGCAGTCGGAAACTCGTGTCCTTCCAACAGCACGAGCGGGATCAGCAGCCCGGCGAACAATCAGGAGCCGGTCGGCAATCACGCCTATTTCGACGCCCGGTTCTTCCCCGGCCTCACCAATATCGGCGACTTCGTCCAGCTGAATCCGAAGATCGTGGCCATGGGCGTCGATGACAACGGCTCGACACAGATCACCCGCCGGGTCGAGGCGATCCTCGCCCCGGTCAGCCCGTTCCGAACCTTGGAAGCCGTGCACGACCTCGAGATCGACGTCCCGACCACGCTCAACATCCTCGGTCAGAGCGTCGCCGGCGCGACCACGTTCAACGGCACCGCTGCCGCCGGGAACAACCTCGCGATCAAGAACGCCGCATCGACACTCGCCACCTTCACGGGCACCAACATCTCCTCAGGTGGGCTCACCGAACCGAGTGCGCTGGACTCCTGCGTCCCGGCGACGACGACGCGCATCACGCTCAGCCTGGTCCTCGGCTCGACCACCACGCCGAGCCCCTGCACCGGGCTTGTCAGCCGACCCGCGATCACCCTCAGCCAGAGCAAGGCCAACTGCCCGAGCAGCTGCTCGACCACATTCGCAGGCGCGTACACCACGGCGAACGGCGCGCCCGAGATTTACAACACCAACAGCGCCACCACGCTCAGCTTCGCTCCCGGCGACTACGTGTTCTGCAGCTTCTACAGCGCAGGCCCGGTCAACATGAACCCCAGCGGTCTCGGGGCGGTGCGGATCTTCATCGACAGTCCCCACTCGACGAATTGCAGCGGGTTCAGGGCCCACAACGGGATCTCGGCGGGCAGCTTTTCGGCGGCCAAGGGCGTGACGAACCTGCTCGCGAGCACCCATCCCAGCCAGGCGCAGGTCTACGTCGTCGGCGATGCGTCGAGCTACTGGTCGAACTCGACCACGCCGGATACATCGGTGACGGCGACGGCCAGCGGCCTCGCCAGCGGGCAGGGGGTGTTCGTGTACGCGCCGCAGTCGACGGTCACGGTCAGCTCGACGCCATCGTGCCTGGCGGTCATCGGGATCAGCCTGACCTGTACCGGCGTGGGCACCCTGTCCGGTGCCTACGTGGGATACAACCTGACTGCCACCGGCACGCTCATCTCCGAGGACCTGGGGCTGCTCAACTACCCGCTATCGACGACGCTCGGCCCGTTCTACGTCAAGCAGTACATCGAGTGCACGCCGCAGTATCCGCTGCCGACCCCGGATCCGAGCACCGGCTGCTGACCGGCGGCCGGAGGGCCCTCATCCGTAACCTACAGCGCCGATGGCGCTGCGCCTAACCACAGCCGGGGAGTCCCACGGGCCCGGTCTCACCTGCATCCTCGAGGGTCTACCCGCGGGCCTGGAGCTGGAACACGACGCGCTCGACCGCGATCTCGCCCGCCGCCAGCTGGGCCACGGTCGCGGCGGTCGGATGAAGATCGAGCGCGACAAGGTCGAGGTGACCGGGGGCGTCCGTCACGGTCGGACCCTGGGGGGCCCGATCGCCCTACAGGTGGTCAACCGCGACTACGCCAACTGGGAGGAGAGGATGAATCCTTGGCCGGTGGAGGCGGAGACCAAGGAGGTGCATCTGCCCCGTCCGGGCCACGCGGACCTGGTCGGCACGCAGAAGTACGGCTTGACCGACGTTCGGGACATCCTCGAGCGGGCCAGCGCCCGCGAGACCGCGGCGCGGGTGGCCGGTGGCGCGGTGGCCAAGGCATTCCTGCGGGCGCTGGGCGTCCAGGTGTTCTCACACGTCATCCGGATCACCGGCGTCGCCGCGCCCCTCCGGGACGACCTGGTCCCGGAGGACTTCGCGCAGGTCGACGAGTCGCCGGTGCGCTGCCTCGACGCCGAATCGAGCCGGGCGATGGTCGCCGAGATCGATCGGCTGCGCAAGGCCAATGAGTCGCTGGGCGGCGTGTTCGAGGTCCGTGCGTTCGGGCTGGTCCCCGGCCTCGGCTCGCACGTCTCCTGGGAGGAGCGGCTCGACGGTCGCCTCGGGCAGGCGATCCTGTCGATCCAGGCGGTCAAGGCGGTGTCGGTCGGGGACGGATTCGAGGTGGCGTCGGTCCCCGGCTCCGAGGCCCACGATGAGATCTTCTACGACGAGGAGCGGGGCTATTACCGCAACACCAACCGCGCGGGAGGGGTGGAGGGCGGTATGACGACCGGCGACCCGCTGGTCGTCCGCGGGTCAATGAAGCCCCTGCCGACGCTGACCAAGCCGCTGCGCTCGGTCGACATCGCCACGCACGAGCCCGCGCAGGCGCTGCGGGAGCGGACGGACTCGTGCACGGTGCCTGCGGCCGGCGTGGTCGGTGAGGCGATGGTCGCGTTCGTGCTGGCCGACGCCTACCGGCGCAAGTTCGGCGGTGATCACCTCGACGACGTGCGCGCGGCTTTGACCTCCTACCGGGAGCGAATCGGATGCCGTCCCCGCTGAAGCTCGTGGCGAGCACGCCCGACCGCGGGCGCCGCGCCATCGTCTGCATCGGGTTCATGGGAGCCGGCAAGACGACCGCCGCCCGCAGCGCCGCCGGGAGCCTCGGCGGGGAGGCAATCGACGTCGACCGCGTGATCGAGGCCCGGCTGGGCAAGCCGATCGAGCGGGTCTTCGCCGAGGATGGCGAGCCGGCGTTCCGCGCCGCGGAGGAGCGCATCACTCTCGAGCTGCTGGAGGCCGGGGAGACCACGGTGCTCGCGCTCGGCGGTGGGGCGGTCGGATCGCCGGTGGTCCGCCGGGCACTGGCCCAGCACCTGGTGGTCTGGCTCGACGTCACGGTTGACACCGCTTGGGCCCGAGCCGAGGGCACCGGTCGTCCGCTCGCGCGCGATTTCACCCAGTTCGCGCGGCTCTACTCTCAGCGCGAGGCGATCTACGCGAGCCTGGCCGACGTGATCGTGCCGGCCGAGCGCTCGGCGGCGCTGCCCGCTGTGCTGGCCGCGCTGGCGAACGTCCCCGATGACACGACGGTGCTGTGGGCGGCTAGCGAGTCCGGGGACTACCCGGCCTACATCGGCCCCGGCCTGATCGGAGAGCATCGCTTCTGGCCGGCGACCGTCGAAGGCCGGAGGTTCCTGGTCACCGACGGCCAGGCCGGTCGTCTCTACGGCGAGACGCTCGACCCGCTCCACGGCCGGGTGGCGATCATGCCCGGGGAGCAATCCAAGACCGTGGCCCACGCCGAGATCGTCTGGACCGAGCTCGCGCGGTCGGGGATGACCCGCGAGGACGTCGTGGTCGCCCTTGGCGGCGGGGTGGTCGGGGACCTGGCCGGCTTCTGTGCCGCCACCTACCAGCGCGGGGTGCGCTACGTGCAGGTGCCGACGACGCTCGT
>JALYXK010000447.1 GCA_030947145.1 Actinomycetota bacterium | reverse complement strand
GCGCTGGCCAACAGCGCCGGCACGGCGCGCCGCTGCCGTGCCGCCGGCGCGCGCTGCACCCGCGTCGTGCACCTCGGAGCCGAGCTGCCGGGCACCATCGCCCCGCCGCCGGCTCAGCCCACGCTGGTCACGGTGGCCAACCTCGTGCCTCGCAAGCGTCACGCCGACGTGATCTCGGCCCTGGCCCTCCTGCGCGAGCGCCATCCGGACCTGCGTTACGTGATCGTCGGGGACGGGCCCGAGCGGGAGCGTCTGCGCGCGCACGCCGCCGCGCACGGGGTCGAGCGCCAGGTCGAGTTCCGCGGTCGGCTGACCCATCAGGAGGCCGTGGCGACGGCGCAGGCGGCCACCCTGTTCGTGCTCCCGAGTCTCGAGGAGGCCTTCGGCGTCGCCTACATCGAGGCGATGGCCGGTGCGGTCCCGGCCATCGGCTGCCGCGGCGAGGCCGGACCCGAGGAGATCGCGGCGACCGGCGGGGGGATCGCGCTGGTGCCCCCGCGCGACGCCGCGGCACTGGCCGACCGGATCGGCGGCCTGCTGCGGGACCCGGCCGCGCGTCAGGCCATGTCCCGCGAGGCCCGCGGGGCCGTCGAGCGGAGCTTCACCTGGGATCGGTGCGGCACCGAAACCGTCGCCGCCTACGCGCAGGCGCTCGCGCTGAGCCCGCCGCGGCCCTGAAGCTCGCTTTATGTGTCCGTTGCTAGCCTCGCACTGGTGTCGTCTCTAGTCACGGCGCCTCGACGCGCCGCGCCCGGACGCCCCCGGGCGACGCAGCGAGCTCGGGCGTTAACCGCTCAGGCGAGCGTAGATCTGAAACTGGGAGCCGGACTGGCGGCCGCCTTCGCGGCCGTCGCTTTCGTGACCACCGGCGGCACCGATATCGGCGGCCTGGACCTGGCCCCCAATACCTGGACCGAGATCGCGCTCCTGGTCGTCGGGCTCTCGCTGGCCCTGGCCGTGCCCGTGTTCGCTTCACGCGGCCCGGCTTTCGGGATCGCGCCGGTGGCCCTGTTCGCCGCTGTGGCGGCATTCACCGCCGCGTCGATCGCCTGGTCGGTTCAGCCCGACAATTCCTGGCTCGAGGCCAACCGGACGCTGTCCTACCTGGCTGCGTTCACCGGTGCGGTGGCGCTCGCACGGCTGTTCCCCCGACGCTGGCCCGCCCTCACCGGGGCGATCGCCGTGGCCGCGACGGTGCTGAGCGCCTACGCGCTACTGGTCAAGGTGTTCCCGGGATCGCTGGACGCACAGGACACGCTCGGCCGGCTCAACGCCCCGTTCCAGTACTGGAACGCCACCGGCCTGATCGCCGCGCTGGGCGTTCCGCCGTGCCTGTGGGCCGGCTCGCGGCGGGAGTCCCGACGCCTGCTGCGGGCGCTGAGCGTGCCCGCCGTGGCGATCCTGCTGGTCGTCGTCGTCCTGTCGTATTCGCGCAGCGCCGTGCTGGCGGTGCTCATCGGGGCCGGGTGCTGGTTCGCGGCGGTGCCCACCCGGCTGCGGGGGGCGTTGGTCCTGGCGCTCGGGGCGGCCGGCGGCGCCGTGATCACCGCCTGGGCCCTGGGCCGGGAGGCATTCACCCATGACCAGGTCTCGCTGGCCGCCCGGACCAGCGCCGGACACAGCTTTGGCGTGCTGCTGCTGGTGGTGCTGGTGATCCTGACCATCGGGGGTTTCGCCGCGGCCTTCGGGCTGGACCGGGCGAAGCTGAGCGCGACTCGGCGGCGCCGCGCCGGCGCCCTGCTGCTGACGCTCCTCGCGCTCGTGCCGGTCGGCGGCGTGGCCGCGCTGGCGGCCTCGCACCGGGGCCTGACCGGCGAGATCTCTCACGTCTGGAGCACCCTGACCAGCACCAAGGCCGGCGTCGGAGATTCGCCCAGTCGCCTGGTCAACGTGGCCAACAGCCGCCCCCAGTACTGGCACGAGGGCATCACGGTCGCAACGCACTCGCTCCTGAAGGGCGTCGGCGCGCTCGGGTACGGCACCGCGCGCGCCCGCTACAGCAGCGATCCCCATCTCGTCCAGCACGCCCACAGCTATGTGATCGAGACGTTCGCCGACTTTGGGCTGATCGGTCTCGTCTTGAACCTCGGCCTGCTGATTGCCTGGGCCAGCGCCGCGGGGCGAGCGGTCGCAGCCCCGGGCCTGCGGCTCGGTCGTGGCGCCGGGGACGAATCCCTGACCGCTACCGGCGGCTCGCCGTCGCCCAACCCGCCGGCCACCGAGGACGCCCCGCCGCCTCCCGATCACACCGCCGAGCGCGCGGGGCTCCTGACGCTGCTGTGCGTGGTGATCGGCTTCGGCGTCCATTCGGCGATCGACTGGACCTGGTTTGTCCCCGGCGTCGCCGTTCCCGCCCTGGTTTGTGCCGGCTGGCTCGCCGGTCGCGGGCCGCTGGATGCCCCGATCGGGCGGGCGGCCAAGCGCCGCGAGCTGAGGCGGAGTCCGATCCTGGTGCTCGCCGCGACCGCCGTGGCCGCGCTCGGGGTCCTCGGCGCCTGGGCGATCTGGCAGCCGCTCCGAGCGGCGGACGCCGATTCGGCCGGGATCGCCGCGATCTCCCACGGCGATACGGCGGCCGCGATCGCCGACGCGCGCACCGCGGCCTCCAGCGATCCACTCGCCGTCGAGCCGCTGTTCGAGCTCTCCGCGCTCTACAGCGCCGCCGGACGTCCGGGCGAGGCGCGCATCGAGCTGGTCAAAGCGGTCCGGTTGCAGCCCGAGAACGCCGCGAGTTGGCAGCAGCTCGGTCTCTACGACCTCGATCACCACCGGCCGGTGAGCGCGCTCGCGTCGCTGCACCGGGCCCACCGGCTCGATCTCACCGACTACCCGACGGTGGCGGCGATCGGGCAGGCAACCGCCGCCGCGGCCGCGGCCAAACGCCCGTGAGTCCGCGGCCGCTCACCCGCGCCCGCGCCGCCGTCCTGGTCGCCCTGGCGACGGCGCTCGCGACGCTGGCCACCGGCTTTGCCCCCGCGGCGGCGCTGGCCGATCACACGCAGGAATCGGTTTTCCAGGACGACCAGTACCTGCTCGACAGCTCCAGCGGTGCCGCCATCGGCACGATGGTGCTCCTCAAGGCGCTCGGGGTGCAGCGGGTCCGGGTCAACGTCCTGTGGTCTTCGATCGCCCCTACGCCGGATTCCCGGATCAAGCCCGCGAACTTCAACGCGGCCAACCCCTCCGACTATCCCGCCGGATCGTTTGCCGCCTACGACCGCCTGGTCGAGTTCGCCAAGCTGGAAGGGCTCGGCGTCGAGTTCAACATCACCGCCCCGGGGCCGCTGTGGGCGATGGCCAAGAACTCCCCGACCAGCCGGGCGGCCAACCATTGGGAGCCCAACGCCAGCGAATTTCTGCAGTTCGTCTTTGCCCTTGGCGTGCGCTACAGCGGCGCCTACGCCGGCCTTCCCCGCGTCAACGTCTGGTCGATCTGGAACGAACCTGACCAGCCGGGTTGGCTGGCCCCGCAGTCTTTGCGGATCAAGGGCCGGGAGGTGGCCCAGTCCCCCCGGCTGTACCGCGATCTCGTCCGCGCCGGGTTTCAGGGGTTGTATTACAGCGGCCACACCCCGGCCCGGGACTCGATCCTGATCGGCGAGCTGGCCCCGGAGGGTTACGAGACCCCCGCCGTCTACACGGCCATGACCCCGCTGCCGTTCCTGCGCGATCTCTACTGCGTTAGCAACTCCTACCGACCGCTGCGCGGCAACGCCGCGACCGCCCTCGGTTGCCCGCGCAGCGGCTCACGCCGGCAGTTCGTGGCGGCCAATCCGGACCTGTTCCGGGCCACCGGCTTCGCCCATCACCCCTACTACTTCTTCCACCCGCCCAACTACAGTGCGGTCGACCCGAACTTCGCGCCGCTGGCCGATCTCGGCCGGCTCGAGCGCGCACTCGACCGCTCGATGCGCGCCTGGGGGGTGCACCGCCGGCTGCCCGTATACCTGACCGAGTACGGCTACCAGACCAAGCCCCCGGATCCGTACCAGAACGTCTCGCCCGCCCAGCAGGCCACGTACCTGAACCAGGCCGATTACATGGCCTGGCGCGACCCTCGCGTCCGTTCGGTGGCGCAGTTCCTGCTGTTCGACTCCGCCCCCGACAGCCGATATACGCCGCAGGACTTCTCCTACTGGGACACCTTCCAGACCGGGTTGCTGTACGCCGGCGGAAAGCCCAAGCCGGCCTTCACCGCCTACGCGCTGCCGATCTGGATCCCGTCGGCGAGGTTCCGCCGCGGGACGCGGGTGTTCATCTGGGCCGAGCTGCGGGCCGCGCCCCACAACCGCAGGCAGTCGGCGAAGATCCAGTGGCGCCCGCCGAGCGGCAGCTACCGCACGCTCAGCACCGTGACCACCACCAGTGTCCGCGGCTACCTGACCGCCCGCGTGCGGCCACCGGGCACCGGCGCGATCCGGATCGCCTGGACATCGGCCCGGGGCGTGAGAATCTACAGCCGGGGCGTGCCCGTCAACGCGAAATAGCCCCCGCGGTTGGTGCTGAGGAGACCGGCTCGCGGTCGACCAGATGGTCGGGCAGCGAACCCGGGCCGCGCGCGGCGCAGACGGCGGTGAGCATCTGCTCGTATTGGTCGGTGACCGCATCCCAGGAGTAGAGCTCGGCGCGCTGCAACCCGCGCCGGCGGTAGGCGGCGACGAGGTCGGGATCGTCGAGCAGGCGCCCGAGCTGGACGGTCAGGTCGTCCACGCCAACCTGACCGGAGAAGTAGATCCCCGCTTCGCCCACCGTCTCGGCGTTCGGCCGGTGATCGTTGACCAGCACGCAGTTGCCGGCGGCCATTGCCTCGAGGATCACCGGGTGGGTCCCGCCGACCTCGGTGGGGGCGCAGAACAGATAGGCGTGGCGCTGGAGTTCCCAGTAGCCGCGACCGAAGATGTAGCCGGGGAACACCACGCGGGGGTCGGCCGAACGCCACACGTGGCGGATGTACTCATCCGCGTAGGGGGCGCCGCCCACGATCGCCAGCTTCATCCCCCGGGCCCGCTCGGAATCGATCCGGGAGAACGCTTCGACGAGCAGATGCGGGTTGTTCTCCGGCTCCAGCCGGCCGACGAAGAGGATGTACTTGCGCGGCTCGAGTCCGAGTCGCTCGAGCGTCTCGGTGCCGACGTGGCCGGGGTCTTCGACTCCGTAGGGCACGACCCCGATCCGTTGCCGGTAACGCCGCTCGAAGATGTCCGCCACTGCGTGACTGTCGGTGATCGCCTGATCGGCCCAGCGCGGCGCGGTTCGCTCGGCAAACCGCAGATACGCCTTGGCGAATGCCGGCCACTTGCGTCGATCGGAATCGAGGCCATCGATGTTGATCACCGCCGGGATCGACGCCCAACGCGTGATCAGGCACAGCGGGGAGTTGCCGGCGATGAAGAACAGCGCCACGTCGGGCCGGGTCACCTTCGCCGCGTGGATGGCCGAGAGGAACGTGTGCACGAACGTGTCCAGGTACTTGTTCTGCGCCGTGCGCAGGTGGACCAGCTCGGCGCCCTTGTAGTGGGTGAGCGTCGGATCGACCACGTGCGGGCGGCAGTACACCGTCACCTTGTGCCCGCGATCGGTGAGCCGCGAGGCCAGCTGCTCGACGGCCGTCTCAAATCCGCTATATGACGCGGGGATACCGCGCGTGCCGAGGATTGCGATCTTCATTGCCCGAGCGCGGCGCTCTTGCCGGTTCCGTAAGGGTGGCGCGTCAGCGTCATAGGTGGAGCGCTAGAGAGTAGGCGTCGACGTGCGCGCGTGCACACCCCGACCACGAGAACTCGGCCGCGCGGCGGCGGCCCCGCTCCCGCAACTCCGCACGCAGCCCCCGGTCGAGCGCCAGCTCGGCCATCGCCGTGGCGAACCCGGCCGGGTCGCGCGGGTCGGCATACCTGACCGCGTCGGCGCACACCTCCGTGATCCCCGGCGAGCGCGCGGCCAGCACCGGCGTGCCGATCCGCATCGCCTCCAGGGGCGTCAGGCCGAAGCCCTCGTGCAATGAGGGATGGATCAGGGCCGCAGCGCCGCGGTAGAGACCGGCCAGCCGCGCGGCACTCGGCCGGGGCTCGACCCTGACGCCGGCCATCCGCGCCGACGCCGAGCCGGCCAGGATCAGCCCGAGTGGCGGACCAGCAGCGCCCCCCGCCCGGTAGAGGGCATAGGCGGTGAGCAGCGTCTCCAGGTTCTTGCGCGGCTCGTTGTCCCCCACGTAGAGGAAATGCGTCGGCGCCGCCGCGGGCGCGCCGGCCCCCGGGGGAAGATCCTGACCCGGCCCGAGCAGGGCCACCGCGATCCGGTCCGGGCGCACGCCCCAGATGCGGCGCACATCCGTCGCGGTGGTGTGGCTGATGCAGATCACCGCGTCCGCCGCCCGCGCCGCGGCGCGATGATGGTGGTGGGAGTAGAGCCTGAAGCCGCGGTCGAAGTGGCCGGGGAGGACCTCGTAGGCCAGGTCGGTGACCGTGATGAGCTGCCGAATGCCGGCTCCGGGAGAGTGTGCGGGCAGGGGATGATGGATCAGATCGGCGCGCGACCGGCGAGCCAGGCGCGGCAGTTCCGCCGTCGCCCACCAGATGTCGCCGCCCAGGTTCCGCAGGCTCCCCGGTCCCCCGCCGGCCGGCGGGCGGCGCCGGATATTGGCCACCTCGATCGGCTCGACCCCGTCGAGCTCGGCCAGCTCCGAGAGCAGCCGGTTGACGTAGATCCCGGTACCCGAGAGCGGCGCCCGCCGGGCGAACGTCGTGTCGATCAGCACGCGCATCAGGCCGAGCCTACGGCGGCGCGGCCGGGTGAACCGCCGCCGAGCGCCCGGGCCAGCAGCATCCGGCGCAGCAACGGGGGGCCCCCGACCGCGCGGATCCGAATCTGCTCAAACCCGAATTCGCCCAGCACCGTCCGCAGCGAGCCGCGCGTGTAGAGGTGCAGATGGTCGCCGAGCGGTTCGGAGAAGCGCTCGATCCCGCGCAAGGCTACGAGCAGACGGCCGTGTGCAGGGGTGCTCAGCAGCAGTCGGCCTCCGGGGACCAGCACGCGGGCCATCTCCGAGAGCCAGAGCGCGGTGTCGGCCACGTGCTCGATCACCTCGCTGGCCCAGACCAGCTCGAACGAGCCATCCGGAAGGGGCAGCGGCGCGTCGATCGGCGCCAGCCGGAAATCGAGTTCGGGCGCGGCCGCGCGCGCCCGCCCGAGTGCCGCCTCGGCCACCTCGACACCGACCGGCAGCGCGCCGGCGTCGGCCAGCTCTCGAGTGAACTGTCCGGCGCCGCAGCCGAGATCCAGCACGCGGTCGCCGGGGGAAACCTCCTCCAGCATGAACGCCCGGCGCAGGGCGAAGTCCGGCGGGACGAGCTCGGCTGGCAGCCGCTGCCAAAGGTCCTCGTAGAACTCCTTCATCCCGTGGCCGACCGTAGCGACATTCGCGCCTCGGGCGGCACTAGTGGCATCAGTCATCTAGAGTGGCGGCCAAGCAATGACGCACTGTGCGGACGGCATGCCAGGTGCCCAGTTCCGCCCTACGGGACCGGTGACGGGAACGGCCATGTACATACGATGAGTGGCAGGCTGCTCGCAGTTGCGCCGGTGGACCACCCGGGCGGCGCGGAAACCACGCTGTTCCGGCTGCTTGGCGGCTTGCAGACCCGCGGCTGGGCGATCACGCTGGCCACACCGGAACCCGGGCCGCTCCGCGACCAAGCGCTCGCGGCCGGCTTCGGCTGGCGCGCGCTGCCGCTCGGCGGCCTGCTCCGGGGCTCGGGCCGGCGAGCGCTCGCGTCCTGGCCGGCGGCGTTCCGGTT
>JALYXK010000331.1 GCA_030947145.1 Actinomycetota bacterium | reverse complement strand
GCCACGGCTTCGCGCTCCTCGCCGCGACCTAGCGGTAGTGGTACTTGATCTTGCCCTGAGCGACCTCTTCGAGCGCGATCGTCAGGTAGTTCTTAGAGCGCGTGTCGACCATCGGGGGCGGAAACTCGTCGAAGGTCCCCTCGCCCAGGTTGTGGTAGTAGGAGTTGATCTGACGGGCGCGCTTGGCGGCCACGATCACGCTGGCGTAGTCGGAGTCGACGTGGTCGAGCAGCTTGTCGATGCGGGGTGAGATCAAGGGTCAGTCGTCCTTCGGTGGGGGAGGAACACACAACTTTAGCGGGCGGGAACCCCCGCGCGAGCAGGCTCGCTTGCCGCCCCTCACCCGCCGCGGGCTCAGAGCGCGCCGCGGACGATGTCCGCCAGTTCGGCGGTGGCGTCCTCGAGCCGGTCGTTGACCACCACGTGGGCGAACTCGGGCTGGGCCTCGAGCTCGAGCTCGGCGGTCCGCATCCGTTCGTCCACCTGCTCGGGCGGATCGGTGCCACGGCCGACCAGGCGAGCTCGCAGGGCCTGGCTCGAGGGCGGAGCGATGAACACGGCAAGCGCCTCGGGCATCGCAGCGCGGACCTGCCGGGCGCCCTGGACTTCGATCTCCAGGACCACCGGAACGCCGGCGCGCGTGCGACGCTCGAGCTCGGAGCGGAGCGTTCCGTAGTGATTACCGGAGTACGTCGCGTGCTCGACGAAGTCTCCGCGCGCGGCCCGCCGCTCGAACTCGGCCAGAGTCAAGAAGTGGTAATCCACCGCATCGGCCTCCCCGGCCCGCGGTGCCCGGGTGGTCGCCGAGACCGACAGCTCGAGGCCGGGAACGCGCTCCAGCAGCCCCCGGATGAGCGTTCCCTTTCCGACCCCCGACGGCCCCGTGATCACGAACACCTTCGCCACCGCGAGACCGGCCTGCGTCAGCCCGCAGTCAGCGGCGGCGCATCAAGTCGACCAGCTCGGAGCGTTGCCGTTCCGAGAGCCCGCCGATCGTCTTGCTCGGCGAGATCCGGCACTGGGAGAGGATCTTGTTGACCTTCACGCGGCCGTACTTCGGCACGGCCAGAAGCAGGTCGAAGACCTTGGCGGTCTCGAGGTATTCGGGGGGACCCAGGAGCAGTTCGTGGATCGGCTGGCGGCCCGCCTTCAGATCGCGCTTCAGTTGGGCGCGGCGACTTCGGATATCGTTCGCGCGCTGAAGCGCGTCCATGCGTTGCACCAGAGAACGTTCCGGCGCAGCAATGGGCTTTGTGGGCGATTCGCTGGCCGGCGGCATGGGCGGCGACTATACATCCTGGCGGGGGGCGATCAAAGCTAATCTCGGTAATTCGACTAGACCTCAAGCTGAGGTAGAGGAACGTCGAGCATGGTTTCGGGAATACCCAACGTTTGCAGGGTATTTTATGTGCTGTTAGCAACTATCGAGCGATTGGGCGATTGTCGGCTCAAACCTCCGTGGATACCGCCCGGGTTTCGGGGCTGGCCAGCAGTTCGCGGAGCTCCGAAGCGACCCGATTCCCGGCCGCTGGGTCCCGGAAGCTCTCGGTTCCGACCGCCACCAAGGTTGCGCCGGCGCGGAGCAGATCGAATGCGTCCCGGCCGGTGCCAACTCCCCCCATGCCGACGATCGGGATGCCGACCGATTCGGCCACCACGTGCACCTGGGCCAGCGCCACGGCATGCACCGCCGGACCGGAGACTCCCCCGGTCACACCGCCGAGCCACGGCTCGCCCGTGCGCGGATGCAGAGCCATGCCCCGGATGGTGTTGATCAGCGAGATCGCGCTCGCCCCGGCCGCCTCAGCCGCGCGGGCGACCGCCGCGACATCGGAGGCGTTGGGGGTCAGCTTGACGATCAGCGGCTTGCCGGTGATCGGGCGCACGCGCTGCAGCAGGGCCGCGATCTCGTCGCGGTCCGCCCCCATGATCAGACCGGTCTTGACGTTCGGACAACTGACGTTGAGCTCGAGCGCCGCGACCTCCTCCACTGCCGCGAACACCTCGACCAGCTCTGCGACCTGATCCCGGGTGAAGCCCATCACGTTCACGATCAGCGGCACCGGCAGCGCCGCGAGCCTCGGCAGGTCCTCCGCGAGGTATCCGGCCAGCCCCTTGTTGGGCAGTCCGATCGAGTTGATCAGACCGCCCGCGACCTCCCACAGCCGCGGGGGCGGATTGCCCTCCCGCGGCTCGAGCGTAACCGTCTTGGAGACGAACGCCGAGAACGGAAAGCGCTCGCTCAGCGCCGGCCCGAACACGCGCACGGCGGCGATTGCATCGAACGTCCCAGAGGCGTTGATCACCGCGTGCTCGAGCTCGATCCCGCAGAAATCGACGGTCAATATCGCTCCCCGTGTCCCGTCCCGACGAGTGCCGTGTCCAGGCCGCCCGCGTCGAGCACCGGACCGTCGACGCACAGACGCACGTAGCCGTCGCGGGTCGGAACGACGCAGCCGAAGCAGGCCCCGAACCCGCAGGCCATGCCCGATTCGAGCGCCAGCTGCGCCGGGATGTCCCGCTCGGCACAGATCACCCGAACGGCCTCGAGCATCGGCGGCGGACCGCAGGCGTAGACCTCGCTGTCAGCGCGCGCGTCGAGCTCGGCCTCCAGCAATTCGGTGACCAGGCCGTGGTGCCCGACGCTGCCGTCGTCGGTGGCCACCCGCGCGCCGGGCAGTAGCGCTGTCCCCTCGGCGTGGGCGCCGTCCCGGAACCCGAGCAGGGCGCAGGCCTCAGTGCCAAGCAGATCATCCCAGATCACCAAGGGGGCGATCCCCACGCCGCCGCCGACGAGCAGCGGTCGACGCCCGTCGCGGGGGGGGCTGAAGCCGGCGCCGAGCGGGCCGACCAGCAGCAGCTGGTCGCCGGCGGCCAGCTCGCAGAGCCGCTCGGTGCCGGGACCGACGTCCTCGAGCAGGAAGGCCAGCTCGAGCATGGCGCCGGGCGGCTGCGTGGCGCGCAGGATGCTGAACGCGCGGGGCAAGAACGGCCGCTCGGACTCCCCCCCGCCCCAGCGCCGGCCGGCCGTGAGCATGTAGAACTGCCCCGCTTGCGGAAGCGGACCGGTCCGGTCCTGGCAGCGCAGCACGACGTAGGCGCCATGCTGCTCGCGGATGCTCACCGGCGCCGCCCGCCGTCCGAACGGGGCGAGGACCCGTGTCCCCCGAGTTCGGCCGCCAGGCCGACACTCGCCAGGATCGACGAAGTCGATCCCACTCATGGGACCTTCGAGCTCTTGGCGTAGATCTCCTGGAGCGAGATGACGTCGGGCTCGCCGTAACGGGCCGCAGCGAAGATCGCCCGCGCGGCGGCCATGCCGCCGGCCATCGTGGTGATGCAGGGGATCCCGCGGGCGACCGCGGCCGCCCGGATCTCGTAGCCGTCGGTCCGCGCGCCGGTGCCGACCGGCGTGTTGATCACCAGGGAGACCTCGCCACGCTCGATCCAGTCGACCACGTGGGGAGAGCCCTCGCCGATCTTGTTGATCGCCTTCGCCGGGATGCCCATCCGGCTGAGCGCCTGCGCCGTGCCGCGGGTGGCGATGATGTCGAACCCGAGGTCGTGCAGCTGCGTGGCGATCCCGGTGGCGGCCGGCTTATCGCCGTCGGCCACGGTGATGAACACCGTGCCGCCGGTCGGCAGCTTGGAGCCCGCCGCGGCCTGGGCCTTGGCAAACGCGGTGGGGAAGTCGTGGGCGATCCCCATCACCTCGCCGGTCGAGCGCATCTCCGGCCCCAGCAGGGAGTCGGCGCCGGCGAAACGGTCGAAGGGGAGCACGACCTCCTTGACGCAGACGTGTCCGACTGCTTCGCTCGATCCCACCGCTCCGTCGCCCACCGGATCCACCGGCAGGTCGAGCTCGGCCAGGCGCTCGCCCAGGATCAGCCTGCAGGCCAGCTTGGCCAGCGGGAGCCCGATCGCCTTGGACACAAATGGCACGGTCCGCGAGGCGCGCGGGTTGGCCTCGATCACGTGCAGGCCCTTCTCCTTGTGGATCGCGAACTGCACGTTGAGCAGGCCGACCACCCCGAGCGCGCGGGCGATCCCCGCGGTCTGCTCGCGGATCTGGGCCAGCATGTCCTCCCCCAGGGCATGCGGCGGGAGCACGCAGGCGGAGTCCCCGGAGTGGATCCCGGCCTCCTCAACGTGCTGCATGATCCCCCCGATCCACACCTGACCCCCGCCTTCGGCGGCGGTGCCCCCGTCGCACAGCGCGTCGACGTCGACCTCGATCGAGTCCTCGAGAAAGCGGTCCAGGTAAATGGCCGTGCCGGGCCTGACCCCGACGCGCTGCAGGTAGTCCCGCAGGCCGGCGACGCTGTAGACGATCTCCATCGCTCGGCCACCCAGCACGTAGCTCGGGCGGACCAGCAGGGGAAAGCCGACCTC
>JALYXK010000397.1 GCA_030947145.1 Actinomycetota bacterium | reverse complement strand
GCCGCGACCGGTGCGCCTGCTGGGCGTGCGCGTGGCCGGGCTCGAGCGCACCGACGCCGCCGCCGAGCAACAGCTGACCATGATCGTCTGAGGCTCTGATGGCGGCCGCGGGGAGCCGGCGCCGTCTAGTACAGGGCGGAGGCCAGCCGGCGCCGCGATTCGCGGGCCAGGGGATGGTCGACGCCGAGATCGTCCAGGATCCCCACGATCACCCGCCGGACGTCGTCCTTGGCGCCGTCGGCGGAGGGGAGCGCGGCCAGCAGCAGATCGAGCGAGCGCTCCGGATCGCCGGCATCGAGCGCGGCGAACGCATTGGCCAGGTCCGGCACCTCGGGCTGCCCGCCGGCGGCGGCGGCTCGCTCGAGACCGATCCGGGCGCTCAGACCGTCGGCGGCGAAGCTGCCCGGCACCCGCGAGAGCACCGACAGGGCATCGTCGATCTCGCCGCGGCCGTAAAGGATCCGCGCCAGCGGAAGGGCGGCATCGGAGCGGGTCGGCGCCAGCTCGACGGCCCGCCGCAGCGACTCCTCGTCGCCGGCGGCCACGAGGCTGTCGGCCTCTGAGGGAACCAGCCCGTCGAGGAAGCGCTCGACCATGGCCGGCGGCTGGGCGCCGACGAACTCGGCGACCACCTCGCCGTCCTTGAACGCCTTCACCGCCGGGATGCTCTGGATCCGGTACGTGCGCGAGAGCTCGGGATTGGCGTCGGTGTCGACCTTGGCCAGCTCGACCTGGCCATCCCGCGCGGCCACGCCGCGCTCGATCACCGGACCCAGCTGGCGGCAGGGGCCGCACCACTCGGCCCAGAAGTCGACGACGACCGGCACCGTCTTCGAGCGCTCGATTACCGCCGTCGGGAAAGTGGCCTCGGTTACGTCCATGGGCATGATGGTACATAGGAGATTGACCGGCGATAACCTCACGTCCACGTCAGATTGCGCGAACACCGCGAGCACGATCGAGCGTGCTGGAGTACGGCTGTCGGCCGAGTCGGCGGGAGAGGGATTCCCCGTCGTGCTCCTCCACGGCCTGACGGCTACGCGGCGCTACGTGGTGATGGGCTCCAAGGCGCTGCAGCGGGGCGGTCACCGGATGATCGCCTACGACGCGCGAGGGCACGGGCGCTCCTCGCCGGCCCCGGATCCGGACGCCTACACCTATGTCGAGCTGGCCGACGACCTCGAGGCGGTGCTCGATCAGCTCGAGATCGAGCGGGCGGTGCTGGCCGGCGCCTCGATGGGCGCCCACACACTGCTCTCGTTCGCTCTCCGGGCCCCGGCCAGGGTGGCGGGGCTGGTTGTCATAACGCCCGCGTACGACGGCGAGGGGGAGGACCCGGAGCGGTTACGGCGGTGGGACGCGCTGGCCGAGGGGCTGCGCCAAGACGGCGTCGACGGCTTCCTGGCCGCCTACGGGGAGCCCCGGGTCGGCGGGAAATGGCGAGACACCGTGCTCAAGGTGGTGCGGCAGCGGCTCTCGGCGCACGAGCACCCGAAGGCGCTGGCCGACGCGCTACAGGCCGTGCCCCGATCCCGGCCGTTCGCCGACGTGCCGGAGCTCGGCGCAATCGCCGCGCCGACGGCGATCGTGGCCAGCAACGACGACGCCGATCCCGAGCATCCGCAGGCCGTGGGCGAGGCCTACGCGCAAGCCATCACCGGCGCCCGCCTGATCACCGACGAGCCGGGAAGCTCACCGATCGCCTGGCAAGGGAGCCAGCTCTCGAAGGTGATCGCGGAGATCGCCGAACGGGCCGGTCGGTGATCTGGTCGGGCCGGCGGTTCGTCTACCGCCTGCGCGACAGACGCTAGCCCGTAGCCCGAGCCCGGCGATCAGCCCTTTCCGAGCTTGACGAACTCCGTGCGGGCGTCCTTCGGAGCGAGATAGCCGTTGCCCTGGAAATGGATCAGAATCTTCAGCTTGACGATGCGGTGGCTGCTGCCGTGGCCGGGCAGGTGCCGGAACGACGCCTGGGCGCTGAACGTGCAGTTCGGCTGCAGCGGGGCGAGGCGGGAGGAGACCTTGTGCCGGCCGTTGAAGTAGCGGATCGAGACGTTTCCGGTGCAGGCCAGGGCCCTGGTCGCGGCCGGGCCGTTTACGTGGCCGAAGGTGCTGAACCGGTACGGCGACTTCTTGGCCCGGCCCGGCAGCGTGTTCGCCGTGACCCTGGGCACCGGCCGCGGGTTGGGCAGCGTCATGAACGCCTGATCGCTCCCGTAGCTGGTCACGCCGCCGGCGTGCACGGCGACGAGCCGGTAGTGGAACGTGGTCCCGGGCGAGAGACCGCCGAGGACCTCGGCGACGTTGACCGGAGCCGAGCCGGCGGGCACCGTGCCGCCCGGCGTGCGGCCGTTTAGGTAGAAGACCGTCAGGCCGTACTGGAAGTAGTAGTTCGTGGCAGCGCCGTGCGGGGTGATCACGCCGGTCAACGTCGCGCCCTGCGACGTGAGCGTGGTCGCCGGGCCGGTGGCCACGACGGCCGGCGCGGGCCCGGTGGTCTTGAAGGTGTGATCGGAGCCGATCGTCACGCCGCTCTTGTTCAGCGCGACCAACCGGAAGTGATACGTGGTGCCCGGAAGCAGACCGGAGGCGGTCGTCTTGACCGCTACGGGCTTGGTGCCCTTGCCGGCCGAGTGAGCCTTGCTGGTCACGCCGTAGGCGCTGGTCAGCCCGTACTCGAAGAAGTAGGAGGCGGCGGCGCCGTTCGGATTGACGGTGCCCTCGAGCACGGCCGAGCTGTTGCCGATCGAGCTGGCGGAGACCGACGAAACCGTTGGCGAGCCCGCGGCCAGCGCGACACCGGTGCCGAGCGCCGCGGTGGCCAGCAGCGCCGTTACGGCCAGGGTCAGCATGCGATTCATCCCATCCTCCTCGAGTTCGGTCGTCCTTGTATACCGCGCGAGGACGCGAAGTTGCGGGAAATTCCGGTCAGCCGACCTGGTCCCTCAGGCCGGGGAAGGCCCGCGCTCTGACCCCCGCCAGAGCGATCTCGACGCTCGATAATCAGGCTTATGTCTACCGGGCGCGGCGAAATCAGACCGTCCAGAATCCGTCCAGTCTCGGCGTCCAGAATCCGTCCACTCGGCACCAATTGTGTTTAGTACTACACCCCTGAGCCGATACCGGCGAGATGAAACGCACTCTGATCGTGATGGTCACGCTGGCGGCGATGTACGCCACCGCTGCGGTCGCCCAAGCGCGCAACCCGTTTGCCGGAACGCACCTGTACGTGCTGAAGGCCGGCGACGCCGGCGCCGACGCCGCGAATCAGATCCAGGCCTGGTCACACTCGGGCTCGCATGCGCGAGCGTCCGCCGCGCTGGCCAAGATTGCCACCCAGCCGTGGGCCGAGTGGTACGGCGATTGGCTTGCCGATCCCGGCGCGATGTTCGCCCAGCGCGTGCGCTCCTGGTACGCGCCCGATCACGCCACCGCGTTTATTGCGCTCTACAACCTTCCTGATCGCGACTGCGGGGCCGGCTTCTCGGCCGGCGGCGCCAAGAGCCCTGCCGCCTACCGGGCCTGGATCCTCCATCTGGCCCAAGCGATCGGCGGCTACCCGACAATCGTGGTGGTGGAGCCCGACGGGATCATGGGTGCCCCCTGCTTGGGCGGGCTCGAGGGCCAGCGGCTGCAGCTGCTCAGCTACGCGGCCAAGACCCTCTCGGCCCTTCCGCACACCAGCGTGTACCTCGACGCCGGTCGCTCGGGAGCGCTGCCGGCGGACGAGACGACCTCGCTGCTCCGGCGGGCCGGAGTCCGTTACACCCGCGGGTTCGCCCTCGACGTGACCGGCTACGCGACGACCGCCAACGAGCTCCGCTACGGCGACCAGATCGGCCGGGCGCTGGGAAACAAGCACTTCATCGTCAACACTTCGCGCAATGGCAACGGCACGCTGCCGCTGAGCCAGGCCACCCAGGGCAAGCAGGAGCTGTGGTGCAATACGCCCAACCGTGCGCTCGGGACCGCACCGACCACCAACACTCACGACCGGCTGGCCGACGGATTCGAGTGGGTGCTCCACCCCGGCTACTCGGACGGTCTTTGCCAGGGCGGCGGCCCGGCGGGATCATGGTGGCTGCCCTACGCGATCGGCCTGGCCGATCGCGCGCACTATTGAGCCGACGGTCGCGGGTGCGCTTACGCGGCCGGCCGCTGCTGTGACCGGGCGAGTTCCGCCTCGGCGGTTTCCGCGGCGGCGATCAGCGCCTTGAGCTCGGCGACGTCGATCTCGACGGTGTGCGCCTCGCCCTCGACCACATCGGCGTCCTCGGGCTCGAATCCGGGCGCGACGGGAACGGTCCGCGCCAGCGCGGTGCGCTCGGGCTTGGGCGCCTTGATCTGAGCCCGGAGCTCGAGCTGGGTGCCGGACTCGCCCCACTCGACGGCGAAACGACCGTCGAGGCGCGAGCCGATCCAGGCGACCAGCACCATCACGGCGCCGACGATGATCAGCGGCAGCGTCCACATCGAGCTAGTGAAGACCAGCGCGCCCAGCAGGAGCAGAACCAGCCCGATCACGCAAAGCCGCACCCGCGGCCGGCTCAGTCGGCTGCTCACGAATTCGGCGACGACCTGGACGCGACCGGGCCACGGTGAGAGCTTCGGCTCGGGCAACCGCGGCGGCAGCTGCGGGGGCGCACCGGCACTGCGGAGGCGTGGACCTGGGTCGTGCGGCTGACCCTTCTTCTCCTGGCTGGTGTGAAACCCAGCGAGTTTGCCTGCAAAATGCATTATTGTGTCCTTACCCGGCCTTCCGAACTTTCAAGCAGCAGTGGTCCGGCATTCAACGCCCACGCCTCAACTCCTCCGCGTGTCTGCCGATACGCTGACCGAGATGCGGCGCCTGTCCCGGACACAACCCGCCGCTTCACGCCTGCTGGCGGCCCTCGCCACGGGGATCGCGATGCTGGTACCGGCCGCGGCGGCGCAGGCGGCGAGTGGCGGCGCCGGCGTCTCGAGCGGGCCGGCCCAACCG
>JALYXK010000364.1 GCA_030947145.1 Actinomycetota bacterium | reverse complement strand
AAAAACCCCGGATGGCCGGGGCTCATTAGTGGGCCGTGGAGGAATCGAACCTCCAACCTTGGGATTAAGAGTCCCCTGCTCTGCCAATTGAGCTAACGGCCCGAAGGGTCGCTGATCTTAGCGAGGGGGGGCGTACGTGGCGCTTAGCACGACTGCGCGACCTGCGGGTTCGTTTTAGCCTGGCTCAGCTGTTGCTTGACCTGGAACTGCTGGGCCTTGGGCACGAGCGTGAGAGCCTTGGCCGTGGCCAGATCGCCCTTGCGAGGCTGCTTGGCGGCGTAGGCGGAGGCCGCCAGGCACTCGAACGCGTTGACCTGGCTGGGATTGGAGAGCGTGACGTACTCCCAGGCCGTGGCCTCGCCGGGGAAGTTGGCCAGCGCGCTGTAGGCGCGGGCCGCCAGCGTCGCGGTGATGGTGTCCGGGGACTTCTGGAGCTGCACGTACCGCTGCCAGGCCTGCGTGGCCGCGGTCAGCTCCTTCTTGCCGTTGGCGGTGAACTGCCCGGTGGTCGAGTTGTAGTCGGAACCCTGGCCGGCCGAGCTCCAGCGAGCTTGCACGAGCGAGGACCAGGCGGACGGATCGGTGGGGCGCAGGCGGGTGGCGCGCAGGGCGTTCTTCTCCTGCTGGCTGACCACCTGCTGCTGAGCGTTGCCCGAGCCGTTATTGGTGAAGGCGTTGAGGATCCCGCCGCCGCTGCCGGTGCCCACGCCGACCAGCAGCAGCCCGCCTAGCATGATGACGGCCAGGCCCAGATAGATGACTTGTACGGTGCGGCGGCGGCCGCGGCCCCGGAGATCGAAGAGCATTGGGTGTTAGGTTGGATCCAGGCTGTCGCTGGCCCGAGCGAGCTCAGCTGCAGCGCGCGCCGCGTTGCGGCGATCGACGATCTTGAGCATCACGATACTGGCCAGATAGAGAACGACGAGGGGGAGCATCTCGAACACCATGGTGACCGGATCCACCCCCGGCAGCGCCGCCGTGATGACGGCGATGATGACCACAGCGTACCGCCAGTTGCCGGTCAGCGTGCTCCCGTTGATCGCACCGGTGCGCTGTAGCGCGAGCAGGAACAGCGGGACCTCGAACGCCAGCCCGATGCCCAGCATCGTGAAGATCTCGAACTTGTAGTAGGTCTTGGCCTGCACGAGGATGTCGAAATCCTGGCTGTTGTACCCCTGGAGGAAGTGGACGGCCGGGGGTAGGACGACGAAGTACGTGAACACCACCCCGGCGATGAACAGCACCGGCGCGATGATCATCGCCGGCTTGGCCACCCCTCGCTCGTTCGGACTGAGCGCGGGTATCACGAATGCGTACAGCTGGTAGATCAGCAGCGGCAGCGCGATCAGCAGCGCGAAGTACGCGGCGACCGTCAGCGTGGTGGTGAACGGCTCGCCGATCCCGATGGTGATCGGCAACTGCTTGGGCGTGGTCTTGGGCAGCGCCTTCACCGCCTCGGTGAGCCCGCGCTCCATCTGACTCACGGCGGCCCGGTCCGGCGCCGACAGGGACGCGGAACCGGCCAGCGCCGCCGCACCCGCCGCCGCCGTGCGCAGGCCATGGGCCTCGCTCACCGTCGCGTTGGTCAACCCGGAGATGTGGTTGGAATTCGACTTCAGCGATGTCGGCAGCGCCTTGTTGAGCAGGTGCAACAGCGCCTGGTTCTGCCAGAAGGTGAAGCCGAAGGCGACCAAGAGCGCGACCGCGCAGATGATCAGGCGCTTCCGGAGCTCGTCGAGATGGTCGACGACGCTCAGCCGGTCGTCATACCCGATCGGGCGGAGGACCTTCGGCATACGCTGACCCGCCCGAGGGTGTTACGGGCGGCGCTCGGCGCCGACCTGCGAGGCGGCGGTGCCGGTCGGCGGCGCCCCGGTGCCCGTCTCGTCACTCGCGCGGGTGAGCTCCGGCCGCTCGCCGTCGGCATCGTCCGAGCCGGAGGTGATCTCGTCCTTGAACCCGCGCAGACTGCTGCCCAGCGACCGGCCCAGCTCCGGCAAGCGCTTCGGGCCGAAGAACAGAAGCACGATCACGAGGACCACGAGAGCGTCGACTATGGGATTTCGGAACATGCCTGGAGCCTCCGGAGACTGGGGGCTCCCAGGGTAGCGAGGATCTGAGCCGGGCAACCCCAGAACTTCGAAATTCGGGCTCAAGGTGCCGCGCGGACGCGCCGATATGGAACTCAAGTAGGAGACACCGATGAGCCCAGACAACGACAGCCCAACAGTCCGACGGATCGTCCTGCCCAGCGGGAAGTCGATCGAAGTGGTCCGATTCAACGAAGGCGTCCCGGGCACCCGGATGCCGCTCCACGTCTGTCCGAGCTGTGACTCACAGCTCGTCCAGCCGGTCACCTGGGCCGAGAGCTCGCATGAACGCTGGGAGCTTCAGCTGGAATGCCCCAATTGCTGGTGGTCCGAGACCGGCATCTACCAGCGCGAACACGTCGAATCGCTCGAGGATTGCCTCGACGAGGGGCTGGCCGAGATCCTGGGCGACCTGCAGCGACTCACTCAGGCGAACATGACCGAGGAAATCGACCGGTTCGCCGACGCCCTGCGCGTCGACCTGATCCTCCCCGAGGACTTCTAGTCCCCCCGACCGGCCGGACGGATCCGGCTCGGCTTCAGGTGTAGCGCTCGACGACGCCGTCGGCGACCAGCTCTAGCGCGGCGCGCTGACGCTGCTCGAGCGCGGGCAGCTCCGCCTTGGCAGCGACCACCAGGCGCAGCGCCCGGGCCTTGGAAACCGCCAGGGCCCCAGTGGCGGCGATCCGCTCACAGACCTCGACGGCGCGCGGCGGCGTGTCGATTCCTCGCAGGTCGACGACGGCGAGCTCGGGATCGCGCTCGCGCGCGATGATCAGCGGCAGCGTCACGGTACCGTCGAGCAGATCGGCCCCCTGCGGCTTGCCGGTTCGCTCCGGCGGGCCGGAGACATCGAGGACGTCGTCAAGGATCTGGAAGGCCAGACCGATCGCTTCGCCGAAGGCGCCCAACGCCCCTGGGTCGCGCCCCCCCTCGAGCGCGCCGAGCTCGCAGGCCGAGCGGAACAGCACGGCCGTCTTCAGGCGGCAGCGCTCGAGATAGCGCTCGACCGTGACCTGCGGGTCCCAGGCATCGGCGCGCTGCATCAGCTCGCCGGCGGCGAGCGCAGAGCTGGCCCGAGACAGCGCCCGGACCGGCTCGGGCGAGCCGGATCGGGCCAGCGCGGCGAAGGCGCGCGAGAACAGCAGGTCTCCGGTCGCGGTGGCGGCCAGTCGCCCGCCGGCGGCCACGACCGTCGGGCGGCCGCGGCGCAGGGACGCCCGATCCAGCACGTCGTCATGGACGAGCGTGGCAGCGTGGATCAGCTCGACCGCGACGGCGGCCTGGACGAGGTCCTCGGTTTCGGGCGCCGGCACCCCTGCGGCCAAGCACACCAACAGCGGCCGCAAGCGCTTGCCCCCGGCGGCGATCGTGTCGCCGGCGTAGCGGGCCAGCTCGCGGCCATGGCCGTCGGCCAGCCCGGCCATCCGCTGCTCGATCCGCTCCATCAGGCGGGGCACCTCGGCCCCGGCCGCGTCGAGCACGCTCTGCACGACGGCGGTCATGACCGGGCCCCGCTCATCCGGCGACCGTCCCCGCGTGCAACGCGATGATTCCGCCGGCGGTCAGCACGTAGTGGATCTCCCGCAGACCAGTGAGCCACATCAGCTCCGCCAGCTTGTCCGGGGCGGGGAAGCGCTTGACCGAGCTCGGCAGGTAGCTGTAGGCGTCGGGATCCCCGGCCAGGCGTCCGAGCACGGGGACCACGCGGTCAAACCACAGCGAGAAGAACGTCGAGAGCGGCGGGCGCCGCGGCGTGGTGATCTCCAGCACGACGACCCGCCCGCCGGGCCTGACCACGCGCGCCAGCTCGCGCAATCCCTGCTCGAGATCGGAGAAGTTGCGCACCCCGAACCCCACGGTCACCGCGTCGAACTCGCCGTCTCCGAACGGCAGCGACAACGCGTTGGCGTACTCGAAGGTGGTGGCCGCCAGGTCCGGACCCAGCCGGCGGCCCGCCTTCTGCCGGGCGATCTCGAGCATTCTCTCGGAGAAGTCCGCGCCGATAACCCTTCCCCCGGGCGCCACCCGGCGCGCCAGCTCGAAGGCGAGATCGCCGGTCCCGGTGGCGACATCGAGCGCGCGATCGCCCGGGCGCAGCCCGGCCAGCTCGCCCGCGCGCCGACGCCACTGATGGTGCAGCCCGGCGGTCATGACCGTGTTCAGAGCGTCGTAGAGGCCGGCGATCCGGTCGAACATCGCCCGCACCTGTGGCTCTTCGAGGGTGCCCGGGGCGCCGGGCGGCGCCGGCTGTGCGCTCGCCGTCACGGCAGTGGGCTCCGCGCTGCTACTGCAGCTCGGAGAGGAAGTTGACCAGGTTCTGGAACTTCTGCGGGTACTGCTTGGCCAGCCCACGGAACGAGGGCATTGGCGCGGTCGGGTTGCGCAGCGTCGAGGCGATGTTCCCCGGGGCCATCCTCGCCCCGATGTTCGTCAGCGGGGGCCCAGGCCCGTTGTTCCCGTTCTCGCCGAGCAGGTGGCAGGCCAGGCAACCCGATTGGCCGACGACGAGCTTCCCGGCGTCGAAGGTCGCGACCTCCGCGGGGGTGAGTCCGGCCGGCGTCTTCATGTCGACCTGGTTCGGCGAGCCGGCGTTGGCGCCCGAGTAGGTCAGGAACGCGATCGCGGCGATCGTGACCAGGCCGGCGGCCATGGCCACCGGGCGGCGCTCGATCCGGCGCTCCGGGCTGCGGTCATACAGCGGCAGCATGAACAGCAGGATCATGCAGATCGTCGGGACCCCGACCGTGGCCATCGGCGTGAACTTGGGGACGTTCCTCATCACCCGCAGGACCTCGAACAGGAAGAAGTAGTACCAGTCCGGTCGCGGAACGTAGGTGGTGCTCGTCGGGTCGGCCTTGGGACCGAGCTCGGCGCCGAACATGATGGCCAGGAAGATGATCATGGCCATCACGATCACCGCCATCCAACCGTCCTTGGCCACGGCGTAGGGGAAGAACGGCTTGCCCTGGTTCTTCAGGGTCGAGTACTCGCGGAGGTAGGCCTCCTTCTCAGCCTGGTTCATGGTGCAAGGAGGCCTCCGCTCACACTTCCGCGCGCTCGGGGATCACCGGCTCCTCGGCCCTGATCCACGGCGGCGCCGAAATGCCCAGCTTGGTGATCAGGTACAGGTGCGCGCCGATCAGGGCCGCGATCAAACCGGGGATCAAGAGCATGTGGATCGCGTAGAAGCGGGGCAGGGTATTGGCCCCGAATTCCGGTCCGGCCCGCAGGAAGTCCGACAGGAACGGGCCGATCAGGGGGCCGCCGGCGTTGATGTTGACCCCGACGATCGTCGCCCAGTAGGCCCGCTGGTCGAACGGCAGCAGATAGCCACTGAAGCCCATCGCCATGGTCAGGATCAACAGCACGACGCCGATGATCCAGGTCAGCTCCCGGGGATATTTGTAGGCGCCGAAGAAGAACACCCGGGCCATGTGCAGGAAGATCAGGATGATCATCACCGAGGCGCCCCACTTGT
>JALYXK010000314.1 GCA_030947145.1 Actinomycetota bacterium | reverse complement strand
GGGCCGGACGGCCAGGCGCGGCTCCGCGCGCCAGCAGGCCGCCCGAAGCCGAGCCCAGCGCCGTCGTTCACGCGCGGCGCGGGAGCGACGCGCGGGCTCGGATTGGCTGCCGACCGGTGCCGGATTGCTCACCGCCTTCGCGCTCGCACCGCTCGGATCCTGACCGGCGGGGCCAATGGCTGCGAATGTCGATATACGCGAACGTTCTTGACCCGGTACGCTCTCGCGCCGCATGAAGATCGGAGTTCCGAAGGAGACGGCTGCTGGGGAGCGCCGGGTGGCGATGGTGCCCGAGGTGGTGCGCAAGCTCACGGGCGGCCCCGCCGGCGAGGCCGCGGGCACCGCGGACGGAGCCCCTGGTTCCCATCAGGTGCTGGTGGTCCGGGGTGCCGGAGACGGCGCCCTGATTCCGGACTCCGCTTATGAGGAGGCCGGCGCGCGACTCATCGACGACGCGGGCGAGGCCTTCGGCTGCGATGTCGTGGTGAAGGTCGCGCCGCCCAGCGCCGAGGAGACCGCGCTGCTGGGATCGGAGAGCGTCCTGATCGGGTTCCTCCAGCCGCTGACCAACGGCGCCGGCATCAGCGCGATCGCCCAGACCGGGGCGACCAGTTTCGCACTCGAGGCCGTGCCGCGGATCAGCCGCGCGCAGTCGATGGACGCGCTCTCCTCGCAGGCCAACATCTCCGGCTACCGCTCGGCCCTGATCGGCGCGCAGGAGCTGGGCCGGTTCTACCCGATGCTGATGACCGCCGCCGGGACGATCCGCCCGGCGACCGTCCTGGTGCTGGGCGCCGGCGTGGCCGGGCTGCAGGCGATCGCCACGGCACGGCGGCTGGGAGCCGTGGTCCAGGGCTTCGACGTGCGCGCCGCCGTGAAGGAGCAGGTCGAGTCGCTCGGGGCGAAGTTCTTGGAGTTCGACCTGGGCGGCGACCTCGAGGGGACGGGCGGCTACGCCAAGGAACTCACGCCCGAGCAGCAGGCCCGCCAGCAGGAGCTGATGGCCGAGGCGATCGGCAAGGTCGACGTGGTGATCACCACGGCGCTGGTGCCGGGCCGCCGCGCCCCGATCCTGGTCACCAAGGAGGCGGTCGAGCAGATGAAGCCCGGCTCGGTAATCGTGGATCTGGCCGGCGAGGCGGGCGGCAACTGCGAGCTCTCGCAGCCGGGAGAGACGGTGATCAAGCACGGCGTCAAGATCCTCGCCCCCCTGAACGTGCCCTCGACGCTGGCCGAGCACGCCTCGGCGCTTTACGCCCGCAACATCCAAGCGCTGCTCGAGCTGATGATCGGGGCACCGACGGACGGCCCGGACGGCCGACCGGTGGTCGGCGAGCTGAAACTCGACTTCGATGACGAGGTGATCGCCGGTGCGTGCATCACCCGCGGGGGAGAGATCGTCCACCAGGGCGCAAAGGCCGCGGCCGCCGCGTAGGCAACGGGAGGCATCTGAACGATGGACAGGCTCGTTATCGACATCGCCGTGCTCGTGCTCGCCGGGTTCGTTGGCTTCGCGGTGATCTCGAAGGTGCCGAACACGCTGCACACGCCGCTGATGTCGGGCACCAACGCGATCCACGGGATCGTCGTGCTCGGCGGTCTGCTGCTGGTCTCTGAGTCCAGCGGCGTGCTGGAGAAGATTCTGCTGGTGATCGCAGTCATGTTCGGCACGATCAACGTGGTGGGCGGCTTCCTGGTCACCGACCGCATGCTGGGGATGTTCAAGAAGAAGGACCCGCCCAAGCAGGAAGAAGTTGAACCGGCTGGCGCCGATTCAATTGGAGAATCGGCTGGCGCCGATTCTCCGGAGGGCGGCTCGGGCTCTGAGGGAGCGACTTCCTGATGAGCGGGCTGGGGACGATTTTCCTGCAGTTCCAGAACTTCGTCGACGTGATGTACATCGTCGCGTTCTCGATGTTCATCTACGGCCTGAGCGGGCTCACCGGCCCGCGGACGGCCGTGCGGGGCAACAAGATCGCGGCGGTCGGGATGGCCATCGCCGTGATCGCCACGCTGCTGCACAAGCACGCCCTGCACGGCTCGAGCACACCGTGGCTGATCGTCCTCGGCGTGGTGCTCGGCGCGGCGGTGGGAGTCCCCGCCGCGCGCAGCGTGAAGATGACCCAGATGCCGCAGATGGTCGCCCTGTTCAACGGGGTAGGCGGCGGAGCGGTCGCGCTGATCGCCTGGGTGGAGTACCGCCACCACTTCGGCGGGAATTACCCCCTACGGGTCGAGATCCCCTCGCTGTTCGCCGCGATCGTCGGTTCGATCTCGTTCTGGGGCTCGAACATCGCTTTCGCCAAGCTTCAGGAGATCCTGCCCGGACGTCCGATCAAGGTGCCCGGTCAGTCGGTGGTGAACCTGGTGCTGTTCCTCGTCGCGGTCGTCGCCGCGGTGGTGCTGGCGGCCGGCACCCACTCCCAGGCTCTGTTCATCCTGGGCATCCTGGTCGCCGCCGGGATCCTGGGGAACATGGTGGTGCTGCCGATCGGCGGCGCCGACATGCCGGTGGTGATCTCGCTGCTGAACGCCTTCACCGGCCTGTCCGCGGCCGCGACCGGACTGGCGCTGCAGAACACGGCGCTGATCGTGGCCGGGATGATCGTCGGCGCGTCGGGCACGATCCTCACCAACCTGATGGCCAAGGCCATGAACCGTTCGGTCCCGGCGATCATCGCCGGCGGATTCGGCGGGGCCGTGGCAGCACCAGCCGGCGGCGGCCCGGAGGGCGGCGGGACCGTTCGCTCCACCAGCGCCCAGGACGTGGCGATTCAGCTCTCCTATGCCCGCCAGGTGGTGATCGCGCCCGGCTACGGGATGGCCGTCGCCCAAGCTCAGCACGCCGTGCGGGAGCTCGAGCGCGCGCTGGAGGCCAAGGGCGTCGAGGTCAAGTACGCGATTCACCCCGTCGCGGGACGGATGCCCGGGCACATGAACGTGCTGCTGGCCGAAGCCGACGTTCCGTATGACCTGCTCAGGGAGATGGACGACATCAATCCCGAGTTCTCGCGCACCGACGTGACGCTGGTGATCGGGGCCAACGACGTCACCAACCCCGCCGCCAAGAACGAGCCCGGCTCGCCGATCTTCGGGATGCCGATCCTCGAGGTGGACAAGTCCGGGGCGGTCGTCGTGCTCAAGCGCTCGATGGCCTCGGGTTTCGCCGGGATCGACAACCCGCTTTTCTACGATCCGAAGACCTCGCTGCTGTTCGGCGACGCCAAGGCCTCGGTCGCCGAAATTACCGCTGAAGTACAGGCGCTGTGAGGCTCGACGGACCTGCCGCGATCCGTGACCGATCTCGCTCCCGGGGCGCGCGGATGCGGATAAAGTCGCCCTTCAACCTGACGAAGGAGCGACCATGGATCCCAGTCGGCTGAAGGCTATTCCCCTCTTTTCGCACCTCTCGGACACCGAGGCGAAGCGGCTGGCCGCTTTCGCGACCGAGAC
Organism: Actinomycetota bacterium; assembly: GCA_030947145.1. Classification (GTDB taxonomy): domain Bacteria; phylum Actinomycetota; class Thermoleophilia; order Solirubrobacterales; family Solirubrobacteraceae; genus Palsa-465. The sequence goes on along the minus strand of JALYXK010000314.1, from coordinate 391 downwards.
CAGCGTGGCCGATGGGCAGATCCTCATGAAAGAGGGCGACTACTCCACCGAGCTGATCGCCATCGAGGAGGGCACCGCCGACGTTCTCAAGGGCGATAAGACGATCGCCTCGCTCAAGTCAGGCGACCTGATCGGCGAGATGGGCCTGCTCTCCCGCGAGCCCCGCAACGCCGACGTGATCGCCACCTCGCCGATGCGAGTGATCAAGCTCACGCACTGGGAGATCCGGCGCATGTCCGAGGACACCGTAAACCGGATCAAGCTGATCATCAACGAGCGCCGCCAAGCCGGCGTCGCCGATCCAGCCGCCCAGTAGGGCGCCTTCCCGAGAATTGGCGCCAGCCAATTCTTGCCAGCGCCGCAGGCGCCAGTCTCGGGGCCGCCATGGTGC
>JALYXK010000056.1 GCA_030947145.1 Actinomycetota bacterium | reverse complement strand
CAGGAGCTGTGGGGCTCCGACGAACTGCGGGCAACCTCGCTGACCGTGCTCGACGAGGTGCGCGGCGGTTTGATCCACTTCGCCACGCTGGCCGAGACGGTCCCGATGATCTACCGCGACCTCGAGCAGGCGGTGGCGGAGTTCTACCCCGGCGAGCCGCTCACCGTTCCGCCGATCCTCAACTTCGGATCCTGGATCGGCGGGGACCGCGACGGCAACCCGTTCGTCACGCCGGAGACCACGCTCGAGGCGCTGGGGCTCATGCGGGAGCAGTGCCTGCGCTTTCTGGAAGGTCGGATGTCGCTGCTGGCCGGCCGGCTGTCGCTGTCTGACCGCGTCAGCGGCGAGGTCCCCGGGCTGGAGCCGATCCTGGCGCGCGGCGCCGAGCGCTTTCCCGAACTGGCCGCTCAGCTCGCCGACCTGAATCCCGAGGAGCCCTACCGCCGGGCCCTGACCTTCGTCCGCGAGCGCGTCCGGGCGACCATGACCGATGCGCCAGAGGGCTACGCCGAGCCGTCCGAGCTGATCGGCGACCTGCGCCTGGTCGAGCACTGCCTGGTCGAGGGCGCCGGGGCGCTGACCGCCGCCGGGGACCTCCACGACGTGATCCGGGACGTCGAGGTATTCGGCTTTCACTACGCGCGGCTGGACATCCGCGAGCACGCCCGCGTGCACCGGCGTTCCCTGGCCGAGATCTACCGCGTCCTGGGGATCTGCGACGACTACGAGTCGCGGAGCGAGGCGGAGCGCATCGAGCTCCTCTGCGGCCACATCGCCGACCGGCGTCCGCTGATTCCCGCCGACGTCGCCCGCTTCTCGGAGGCCACACGCGGGATGATCGAGACCTTCCGGACGCTGCGCCACGCGCTGGCCGGAGCCCATCGTGGAGCGATCAAGACCTACATCGTCTCCGGCACCGAAGGCCCGGCTGATCTGCTCGAGGTGCTCCTGCTGATGAAGGAGAGCAGCCTCACCCGGGCCGGCGGCGAGGGCGCGATGCTGCGGACCGTGCCGTTGTTCGAGGCGCGGGCAACCCTCGAGGCGGCTGGGGCGACGATCGACACGCTGCTCTCCCAGCCCGTCTACCGAACCGCGCTGCGAGCGGTGGGCGACGAGCAGGAGGTGATGATCGGCTACTCGGACTCGAACAAGGACGCCGGCTACGTCGCGTCGGCCTGGGCGGCCTACCGGGCCCAGATCGACATCGCCGAAGTTCTCAGCGGGCACGGAGCCAGCTGGGTGTTCTTTCACGGCCGGGGCGGCGCGGTCGGGCGTGGCGGGGGGCCCACCAGCGGCGCGATCCTGGGGCTCCCGCCCGGCACCGTCGAGGGTCGCCTCAAGATGACCGAGCAGGGCGAGGTGCTGACCGCCAAGTACGCGGTCGCCGAGATCGCCCATCGCGAGCTCGAGCTGGCCGCCAGCGCGACGCTGACCGCCGCGCACCCGGCCCCGCGGGCGCGCAGCCCGGATTTCGGGCCGTTCATGGACGAGATGGCCAGTACATCGGCCGACCTGTACCGGGCGCTCGTCCACGAGGATCCCGACTTCGTGCGTTTCTTCGAAGCCGTCACCCCGGTCGACGAGATCTCGCGGCTGCGCCTCGGGTCGCGCCCGGCGCGACGGCGCGATGGCGGCGGGATCGATGACCTGCGCGCGATCCCCTGGGTGTTCGCCTGGACGCAGGCGCGGATCGTGCTGCCCGCCTGGTTCGGGCTGGGCACCGCGCTGGCTCAGGCCCGCGAGCGCCACGGGATCGAGCTGCTGCAGGAGATGGTCGAGTTGTGGCCGTTCTTCGCCAGCCTGCTCTCCAACGCCGAGATGGCGTGCGCGAAGGCCGACCTCGGCATCGCCCGGCGGTACTTGGACCTATGGGACGACGCCGAGCCCCGGGACCGGATCTGGACGGTCTTGACCGACGAGTTCGAGCGATCGACCGAAGAGCTGCTGCGGATCCGCGGCAGCGAGCGCCTGCTCGACTCCGAGCCGGTGCTCCAGGCCTCGATCGACCGCCGTAACCCGTTCGTCGATCCGCTCTCGTTCGTCCAGACCGAGCTGCTGCGCAGCCTGCGCGCCCGCTCTGAGGAGGCCACCGACGAGCTCGGCGAGCTTGGGCGCGTGAGCCTGCTGACCATCAACGGGATCGCGAGCGGGCTGCGCAACACCGGCTGACCGGTGCGTTCTCCACCCCCGGGCATAGCTCAAGATCTACCCCCGTGCCGATGTGCGGCGCCAGGTGCCTTGCGATCATGGCGCCATGAACGGATCAGCTGTAGTGACAGTCCGCGGGCTCAGCAAGTGTTACGCCGGGCGGACCGTGTTGGACGGCTTGAACCTCGACGTCCTCGAGGGCGAGGTGGTGGGGCTGATCGGCGCCAACGGCGCCGGCAAAACGACTACCGTGGAGTGCATCCAGGGACTTCGCCGGTCCGACCGGGGAACGATCCGGGTGCTGGGACTGGACCCGGTGTCCCAGGCCGACCGCCTGCGCCCGCTGATCGGGAGTCAGCTACAGGACTCGGCGCTCCCGGACCGCCTGCGCGTGTCCGAGGCGATCTCCCTGTTCAGCATCCGTAAGCCGCACGACGGCGAACGCCTGCTGGAGCAGTTCGGTCTGGTGGAGCGGCGGCGCTCGGCGTTCGCGTCGCTCAGTGGCGGCGAGCGCCAGCGGTTGTTCTTGGTGCTCGCGCTGCTCGGCCGCCCCCGGCTGGTGATCCTCGACGAGCTCACGCAGGGTCTCGATCCGGCGGCGCGCCGCGAGGTGTGGGCGGCGGTGGGTCAGCTGCGCGCGGACGGTACGACGGTATTGCTGGTGACCCACGAGCTCGACGAAGCGGAGGCGCTGTGCGACCGCGTGGTGGCGATGCGAGCCGGCCGCGTGCTCGACTCCGGACCGCCGGCGGCGCTGATCGATCGCCACGGCGCCCACGCCACAATCCGCTTCGGCCTGGACGACGGCGGGACCTCTGGTGCGCTGCTGGATGAACTCCGTGGCCTGAGCGGAGTGATCGACGTGGGCCGGGCCTCGGGACGGGTGACGATCCAGGGTGACCGAGGTGCGATCGCCTACGTCGGCGCCGCGCTGGTCCGCGCCGGGTCGGTTCCGGACGACCTCAGCGTCGAGGTACCCGATCTCGAAGCCGCCCTGCTGACCCTGCTGGACGGGAACGACACACCGCGTGCCGAGGACATCGACGTGCGCGAACTGACAGGAGTGCTGCCATGAACACCGACTTCGCCCGACTGCTCCGCATGGAACTCAAGCTGACGGCGCGCGATCCGCTCGTTCTCACCTTCGTGTTCGTGTTCCCGGTGGTGACGATGCTGATCATCGGCGGATCGTTCGGGACCAAGCCTGACCCGTCCTTCGGCGGCGTCAACCCGTCTCACTGGTATGTGGCGTCCTATATCACGGTGGTGGTCGCCGCGACCGGTCTGATCATGGTGCCCGTGCACCTCGCCTCCTACCGCGAGCGCGGCGTGCTGCGGCGCTTTGCCGTGGCCGGATTTGCGCGGTGGTCCTTCGTGCTGGCGCAACTGGCAGTGGGCCTCGTAGTCGTGGTCGCCGCATCGTTGATCCTGCTCGCCGTCGCCGCGCCGGTGTACGGGGTTCCGACGCTGCAGGGATCCGGGCGGGTACTCGCCGCGCTGGGGTTGGGCGCCGTGGCGTTCGTCAGCCTCGGGGTGGTGCTCGGGACCGTTCTGCCCTCGGCGCGGGCCGCGCAAGCGGTCGGGCTGATCCTGTTCTTCCCGTCGTTCCTGCTCGGCGCGGGCGGCCCGCCGCCCCACGTGATGGGCGCTGCGCTCCGCGGCGTCGCGCGGTTCCTGCCGCTGACGCTGGTCACCGATGCGGTCCGCGACCCCTGGCTCGGGCTCGGCCCCGCGACGGGCTCGCTCGTCGCCGTGGCGGTGATGGCCGTGCTCGCCACCTCGCTGGCCGCGCGGCGCGCGGCGCTGTGACCCGCGGCGCCAAGTGGCTGGCCCTCGGGGCCCTGACGGTCTTCGTCGTCATCGGGCTGGCGGTCCGCCTCCCCCACCAGGCGGCGCTGGCCACCGGGGGGGCGCTCGTATCGGTCGGCGCCGGCCTGCTCCTGGTCCGCTCGCCACCGCGCTACGCGCTGCCGTGCGCTGCGCTGGCCACAGCCGGCGTGGCGATCGTGGCCGACTCGGCGGCGAGTAACGTCGGCTGGTTCGCGATCTGCGTGCTCGCCGCCTGGTGCGTGGTCGCGGGCGGCCGGCGTCCGGGACTCGTCTACTGGGGGGGCAGCCTGCTGCTGTTCGGCGCTGAGTGGCTATCGGGTCACGCCGATCGGGGCTGGGGCGCGTGGATCGCCGGGGTCACGTTCACCGCCCTGGCCGCCGGGCTGGTCAGGCATGAACTGGATCTGGTGGCCCAACTCCGCGCCGCCCAGGCGGGGCTGGCCGAGCGCTCCCGCGCCGAGGAGCGCAACCGCATCGCCCGCGACCTGCACGACGTGATCGCGCACACGCTCACGGTCTCGCTGCTGCACGTCTCCAGCGCCCGCCTGGCGGTGGAGTTCGACCCGGCCGACGCTTCACGGTCCCTGGCCGAAGCCGAGCGACTGGGCCGACAGAGCCTCACCGAGGTCAGGAGCATCATGGGGTCCCTGCGCTGGGATGGACAGGACGGAAGCCCGCCCCCGGTTCCCGGGATCGACGACGTCGGCGAGCTGATAGACCGGTTCAAGGCCGCGGGTGCCGATGTCGCACTCACGCGGCGCGGAGACACCGACCGCCTGCCGGCGACGATCGGCACGACCGTTTACCGGATCGTTCAGGAAGCTTTGACCAATGCCGCCAAACATGCCCCCGGGGAGCGGGTCACCGTGCAGATCCTGGCCGCGGCCGAGCGCGTGGAGGCCCGGATCGAGAGCTCCGGGGCGCCCGGTCAGGGGAGCGGAATGGGGCTGCTGACCATGCGGGAGCGGGCCGAGGCGGTGGGCGGTAGCTGCACCGCCGGAGCCGCCGGGTGCGGCTGGAGGGTCGACGCGATACTCCCTGCGGCCGGCCCGCACCCCGGGGTCGGGACATGATCCGGGTCCTGCTGGTCGACGATCAGGAGCTCGTGCGAGCGGGGCTCAAGGGCATCCTGCGCGAGCAGTTCGGGTTCGAGATCGTGGGCGAGTGCGCCGACGGCAGCCAGGTGAGCGCCGCCGTACGGTCCTGCCACCCGGACGTGATCCTGATGGATGTTCGCATGCCGGTGCTCGACGGAGTGGCCGCGACCCGAGAGCTGCTACGCCGAGACGGGCCACCCCCGGTGCTGGCCCTTACCACGTTCGACGATGAGGAGATCCTGGCCGGGATGCTGCGGGCTGGCGCGGCGGGATTCGTGCTCAAGGGCGTCCCCGCCGAGGAGCTGCAACGTGCCGTGCGGATCGTCGCTCAGGGCGGGGCGTGGCTGGATCCGGAGGTGACCGGCCGCGTGCTCGCCGTCTACCGAGCGGCGCCGGCGGGCCCGAGCCGCAACACCGACGCGCTCGATTCGCTGACCGCCCGCGAGCGCGAGGTCCTGACGTTGATCGGTCGCGGCCTCACCAACGACGAGATCGCCACCGAGTTCGTGCTCAGCACCGGCACGGTGAAGACCCACATCAACCACATCTTCGCCAAGCTCGGCCTGCGCAACCGCGCTGCCGCCGTGGTTTTTGCCTTCGATCACCAGCTCGCCGCGCGCGAGCCGGGCGAGGAGTCGACCACCTAGACGCGGACCGGTCCCGGCCCGCGGTGAGTCCGAAGCCGCCCGACGCCGCGGACGATCGTCAGTCCGGCCACGGTGAACAGCGCCTCCGAGCCGCCGTGCTCGAGCCCCTCGACCAGCGAGCGCTCCGCGTGCGCGGTGAACAGCGTGGTCGCGACCACGACGGCGAACGCGGCGAACGCGGCGAACGCGGCGAGCGCGGCGAGACGCTGCGGGCGCAGGCCCCGCAGCGGTGAGATCGTCTCCAACACCGGCGAGGCGTAGTCGAGGAGCCTTCCCGGCTCGCCGGCGGTCCCGCCGACCGTCGCCCGGCAGCGCAGTGACCCCCAGATCGCCAGCACCAGTCCGGCGCCGGCCCCCGCGGCCATCGCGGCCTGGGTCCACACCCACCAGCCGGCCACGCGATGTGATCGGCGTACTCGAGCCCGATCCGGCGGCGCACCGCCGGGCGGACGCGCCGCGCCCTCAGCTCGCGCTCGAGCTGCTCGGTGAAGCTCACGCGATCACCGCCTCGACCGCGTCGGCGAAACGTCTCCAGTCGCGTCGCGCTGCGGAGACCGAGCGCCGGCCCCGGGCCGTGAGCTGGTAGACGCGGCGGCGGCGTCCGGCGGCCGTGGCCCAGGCGCTGGACAGCAGCTGGGCGCGCTCGAGCCGGTGCAGCGCCGGGTAAATGGTGCCCTCGGGCAGGTCGAACACGCCGCCGCTGCGCTGCTTGAGCGCCTGCGCCACCGCGTAGCCGTGC
>JALYXK010000299.1 GCA_030947145.1 Actinomycetota bacterium | reverse complement strand
ATAGGTGTAGCTGACCTCGCCGAGCGGCTCGATCAGCTCCGCGGTCAGGCCCGTCTCCTCCCGGACTTCGCGAATGGCCGCCGCCTCGGCGCTCTCATCCCCGTCCGGATGCCCTTTGGGCAGGCCGACCACGCGGTTGCCCCGCGCGTCGCGCTTGACCGGCACGATCACGGCCACCTCGCCGTCGCGCACGACCACTCCCCCGGCGGAGAACTCGCGGACTCGCTGGCGCGAGTCCGTTCGAAGTTCGCTTCGCGAACTTCCGGATTGGTCGCGGACTCGCTGGCGCGAGTCCCCTGGGTCAGTAGACATAGCGCTCCAAGGCGGCGGCGTCGTGCACGGTCAGCCGACCGCGGCCCTGGGTGATGATCCCGGCCCGCTCGAGCACGGCCAGGAACCGGCTGGCAGACTCCCGCGAGGAGCCGGCGAGTTGGGCGAGGTCGGCCTGCGTCGAGGTGATCAACACGTCGCCGTCGCCGTGCCCGGCCCCGTCGGCGCGGGCCGTGGCGACAAGCCGGGCCAGCACCGAGGCCACTCGGCTCTGGACCGTCTGGAAGGACTGCCGGGCCAGCCGTTCGTTGGTTTCGCGCAACCGGCGCCCCAGGGCGGCCACGAGCTTGACCGCGATGTCCGGGTGCTCCCGCAGCAACCGCCGCATGTCGCCCCCGAGAATCGCGATCGCCTCGGTGTCCTCGAGTGTCTCGACCGTGGCCGACCGGCGTTCGTTGTCGAACATGGCCAGCTCGCCGAATATGTCCCCGGGGCCGAAGTTGGCCAGCGTGATCGAGCGCCGGTCGGAGTGTTCGGTCACCGCGCGGGCCAGACCCGAGCGCACGACGTAGCAGGTGCTGCTCTCATCTCCCTCCCGGAACACGACCTCGCCGGCGCCGAACCGGCGCGGAACGGCTACTTGGGCTACCCGAGCCAGCTCTTCCGGCCCCAGCGTCTCGAACACGGGGACCCGACGCAGCAGCTGGGTGGTCTCCTCATTGGTGCCGGTCACGGTCCAGGGATACCACACGGGCCAGCCAGGAGACGGCGTCGGGCACGTGCGCGGGATCGATCTGGTGCTCGACGTCGGACTCGTGATACTCCGCCTCTAGCCCGCCGCGTCGCAGCAGCTCGCTGGCGGAGCGCGCAAATTCGACGCTGATCACCGGATCCCGCCGGCCGTGCGCGATGAACACCCGCAGATCGGGGCGGCCGGCAAGGTCGGGCTCCCAGCCCGCGACGGTGGGCACGAAGCCGGAGAAGGCCAGGATCCCCGCCGGCGCCGGCCGGTCCGCCCCGAGTCCAAGCGCATAACTCATCACCGAGCCCATCGAGAACCCGCCCAGGATCGTGCGCTCGGGTCCGATCCCGGTGCGCTCCCAGACCTCGTCGTGGAACGCCGCCAGCTGCCGGTAGCCGGCCCGGAAGGTGTCCGGGTCGGGGTAGCCGACCCGGGGCACGATGTACCAGTGGTGCCCAGGCCAGCCGGGGACCCGGAGCGGGCCCCGGGGCGTCGCGACGTGCAACCGCTGCTGCGGGTCGAGCACATCGGCCAAACCCAGGAGGTCGAGCTCGTCGGCGCCGCGCCCGTGGTGCAGGACCAGCAGACCCTCGGGCTCGCCGACGGCCGATCGCTCGCTGAAAATCAGGCCGGTCATGAGCAGACCTTAGTTCGCCGTGGTCGGCGACCCTCACGCGGCGTCGAGCGCATGCTCGCGCCGGCGGCGGCGCAGCGTCAGCCCGATCCACAGTGCCAGCGCGGCCACCAGCCCGACGGGGACCAGGGCCGCGAGCGCGATCAGCGCCACGCCGGCGGCCACGGTGAGGACGCGTCCGGCGTCGTGGGCGGCCTTGCCGATCGTGAACCCGCCTTGCGACTTGTCCGGCGCCGGGACCGCGCCGGCGTTGATGGTCAGCGAGATCTGGCTGAATCCGATCCGGTGCTGGAGCGAGCCGAGCGTCGCCTCGGCGCGAGAGATCGACGCCTCGGCGTCCCGGATCTGAGTTTTCAGACTGTCGATCTGCACCTGCGTGAGCGCCTTGGCCAGCTGCTTGAGCAGCGAGGTCCGCAGCGCGCGGGCATCGGCCAGGCGGCGGACGTCGGAGACGTACTGGTTGTTCACGTCCTGGCTGGCGTCGGTGCGCGAGGCGACGTTCGCGTAGCGCAGGCTCGTGAGCCGGGTCATCGTGTCGGCCAGTTTCGCGCTCGGCACGCTCAGGTCAAACTCGGCGTATCCGTCACTGCCGCCGGTTGCCGTCACGGCCGAGTGGTTGACGATCCCGCTCTCGGCGCCGACCACGTTGAACGCCTCCTGGGCCACCTGGTCGATCCGGGCCGGCGGCGCGGTCAGTTGAAGCTGCGCGGACTGGACGATCTTGCGGCCGTTGGCCGGCGGCTGCACGGCTGCCGTGCGCGATGCCGCACCGTTGGTGATCGCGCCGAGGTTCGACTGCGGCGCGGCCTTCGTCGGTGGGATCGAAGCAGCGCTCGAAGCGCTGCCCGAACCGGCGCTTGAGGCGCCGGCCGATCCGGCGCTCGAACTCGTCGCCGGCGCCGCGCTGGAAGCGGCTGAGGTCGCGCTCTCACGGAGGGGGGTCAGGGACAGATCCTGTCGCTTGGGGCCGCCGCTGGACAGCACCACGACCGCGATGATGACGCCGGCCACCGCGGTAGCGAACGCTCCGGCCGCGGGCCACAGCCGGATCGACCGCCGCCGCGACCGACCAGCCACCCCCGACCCGGAGGCCGGGGCGGGGGCGAACCGGCGGCTCACGCGCTCGTCGAGCGTGGCCGCGAACTCGGTGGCGATCTGGGGCCGCGCCACGGTCACCAGCAGCGCGAGCTCGGCCAGCTCCGCGTACTCGGGGTCGACCGGCTCGCCGGCCAGGGTCGCGTCGATCGCGTCGAGCTGGGCGGCGATCTCGGGGTCGAGCGGAAATTCGTCAAGCTGTCGCATTGCAGGCCTTTCTGAGCCTCTCGATCGTCCGGTGAAGCAGCGTGCCGGCGTTCGACTCGCTCACGCCGAGGACCCGGGCGAGCTCGGCGTTGGTGAACCCAGCGTGGAACTTCAGGGCGATCAACTCGCGGTCACGCGCCGAGAGTCCCGCCACCGCGGTGCGCACGGCGGTCCGCCGCAGCGCTATCTCGGCACCGTCCTCGGGGCCCACCGCCCCGTCCTCGGGCTCGACGATCAAGCTGGCCAGCCGGCTGCGCCGGCGAAGCTCGTCGAGTGCGGCATTTCGGGCGATCCCGAACAGCCAGGCCCGCTCCTCACCCCGGCGGCGGTCGAACGTACGGCGCCTCCGGTAGGCGCGCTCAAACGCCAGCGCGGTGACGTCCTCGGCGGAGGCGCGGTCACGCAGCAGCGTGCAGACATACGCGAACAGATCGTCGCGACTCGAGCGGTAGAGCTCCTCAAAGCGCGCCCAAGAGTCCTCGGCACTGTCATCAACGATGGAAGTAGGCGTCTCGATCACGACCTCACTACGCGGGCGGCGAGGATCCATCACAGACTCGGTATGTTCCTCTTCGGTGAAGTCACGCATCGCGACTCTCACGGCGCTCCTCGCGCTGCTCACGATCAGCCCCGCGTTCGCCAAGTCCGTCAAGCGGCCGACCCCGGCCCAGATGCGCGCGGCAGTCGCGCGAGCGGAGCGGTCCAAGAATCTGTGGGCCACGGTCAACATCTGCGACACGAGGCACCATCCGAACATGATCGGGATCCGCGGTCAGATGCCCGCCCTCGGGTTTCCCGCGAGCCTGACGATGATCATCAAGCTCGACTACTACTCCTTGAAGACCGCCGGGTTCCGGCCGGTCCCCCACGTCCGGATGCGGGACTCGCTGGGAACCGCCAGCACGGGCTTTCACCAGGCCGGCGGAATCTTCCCGTTCAAGCCCCCAGTTGCTCCGCTCAGCGGCACGATCACCTTCCAGTGGCGGATCGGTAAACGGCTGCTCGGCCAGGCCACCCGCCTGACCGGTCACGGATACAAAGGCGTCGACAACGGCGACCCGCCGGGCACCAGCCACGCGGTCTGCCGGATCAGCTAAGGCTCCTCGAGACCCTGAGCTCGGGAACCAGCGCGCTGGTTCCGATTAGGCCAGCGCGCCGAACAACCGCGGATCGTTGGTGATCACGCCGGTCACCCCGAGCTCGTCCAGCGCGCGGATCTGCGGTAGCTCGTCGACGGTCCAGACGTAGAGCTCACCGCCGGCGTCCCGGACCGAGCGCACCAGCGAGGGCGTCACCAGGCGCCACTGCGCCATCACCGCGTCACATTCACCGGCGCGGATCGCCCGCGCAGCTCGTGCCGGCATCACCGCTCGGAGCGCGTAGAGGGCGGCCAGCGTCGCCGGGACCAGGGGCGGATACCGGAACGGGTCGCGCCGCAGCTTCGGGACCGACCAGCCGAGGCGGACGCTGGGCTCGGCGCGGCGGATCAGCTTGAGGCTCGAGCGGAACTGGCTCGAGATCAGGGCGCGCGACAGCAGCCCGTGCTCGCGCAGCGCCTCGAGGACCCGCGACTCGTAGCCCGGCAGCTTCAGGTCGATGTCGAGGTTGACCCCGGCGAACGACTCCGAGGCCAGGTGCTCGAGGCCCTCCTCGAGCGTGTGCGGAGAGCGCCGGCTGGCGTCGAGCCAGTCGTGGGCGAGCAGCAGCCGGCCGGTCGCTCCGGCACGACGTTCCGCCTGCCGCACCGAGATCTCCCGCCAGTCCGCCGGCGGTTCGATCAGCACATCGAACTCGATCATGTCGACGCCTGCCGCCAGAGCGGCGTCGAAGCTCGCGCGCGTGTTTCCGGGTGCGATCAGGCCGGCGCCCTTGTGGCCGACCCGGAGGAGGGGTCGTTCGGTCATCTCCGACAGCGTAGATGACGGGAACTTCGGTCCTAGCGAAAATGGGACCTCCGGTCCTAGCGAGAATTCGCTGGCGCGAATTGTCGGGGATTAGCTTTAGGACGGTCCCGGCTAGTGCTGGCAGCCGGGGCACCAGTAGGTCATCCGGCCGCTTTCGCCCTGCACCTGCGAGCGGATCCGCGCGCCACAGCGCGGACACGGCTGTCCCACCCGGCGGTAGATCTGCGCGGTCGCGTGCCGAGGACCCCTGAGGCCCGAGCGCAGCATCCGGGGACGCGTCACCTCGATGATCGACAGCGCCTCGGCGTCGCTGACCTGGCGCAGCTCTCGCCAGGGATCGATCCTGGCCTCCCAGCAGCCCTCGGACTTCCACATGTTGCCGATCCCGGCCACCGTGCGCTGGTCCAGGAGCGCGTCGCCGATCGGCCGGGTCGGATCATCTTGGCGCAGCCGGCCGAGGAACTTGGGGGCATCGAACTCATCGCCCAGCAGGTCGGGGCCCAGCCCCGAGAGCCGCTGGTCGAAATGCGAGCGTGCCTCGGTCATCAACTCCAGCACGGGTCCGTCGAACTGGACTACCTCGTGTTCGGCGCGGGTCAGCACGATCCACGCCCGCCCGCGGGAGCGCCCCCAGCGCCGGCCGGGCGCGTACACGCCCCAGGCCCCCGTCATCTTCAGATGCGAGTGCAGGACGAGATCGCCCTCGAAGCGCAGAAACAGGTTCTTGCCGTGGGTGTCGACGCTGGTGATCGCCCGGCCTTGCAGGCGCTGGGGCCAGCGGTCCCGACCCGGCGACCCGCGCAGCGCGCCGGGGCGCCCCTTCGGCATCCGGATCTCCTCGGGCACGTGTCCCTCCAGCACCGGCCGCATCCGCGTCGCCGCCCACAGGATCGTGTCCCCCTCGGGCATCGGTCAGCTCCTCTCCGGCGGGGAGGTTTCGGTCGCGGTAGGGACGCCGGTTTCCCGACGCCCCCCGCGCAGATCCCAGCG